>NZ_BAXL01000006.1:0-175101 GCF_000698185.1 Geomicrobium sp. JCM 19055 | reverse complement strand
TGGTAAATTGCCAGCCAAAGTCATCTACCATTCCAGTGAGAAAAAAATAGATGACTACGAAAAAGTTACACGTTGGTTTTTTTTAGCCTCATACACTTAGACTAAAAAGCCGCCATACAAAAAAACGTTAAGCAGATCTACTTAACGTTCAGTGTGTTTCCGAATCTCAGATACAACGTACATATCTAAAACGTCACTCAAACTCGACTAACGTTCGCTTGCTGTTTGCATTTCTTCTTCGACGAGGTCTAGCACGTAAAAGACGGCTTGTATTCGTTCAATAAACCGTTGCTCTCGCATCGTTTTTTTGGAATGATTCCGTTGGAATGACATACATATTCTCATAGGTGTGCTCAACTTGTGTAGCGTTTAACGTTTGCATCGGTTCAGCTTGAACAAATTGATGGACAAGCTCTTTCCACTCTTCTGTGCGCTGTTGGACTTCGTTTACGAACGGAACGATCGTTTCCTTAAAGTCAAATGATTCTCCGTTCGCTTGACGTTGCTGAAAGTCTTTTGCTTTTTGCATGTCACATCGTAACGTCGTTTGCAGCTCTTGAATTTGTTTACTCATTAACAACCACCGTGCCTTTTTTAATTGGTGATCATTTAGCTAAATGAAAAGATGCTCTGACGTTTTCTTGGAGTGAGTGATTTAGGTTGTACCGTTTTCTCCTTCTCCGCTTGTTCAACTTGTTGATGTTCAATGACTGTTAATTGGTCTTCGATGCTTTTCACTGATTGTTGAACATCATCTAATTCCGTGCGGTGCTTTAACAACTGAAAACTCACAACTTCATCCGCTTTCTGCTCTATCATTCGCTCTAAATGATCTAACCGTTTAATAATATCTTCCATACGCTTCTCTGCTTCTTGTGTCGATGCTTTGATTGAAGTCTTCTCATCTTCTGATGGTTTGATCGTAGCAAGTTCTTGCAACACAGGCTCTCGGTCCGGTAGTTGCCGTTCCTTCACTTGTCTTAGCTTCTCAATCGCCAACACGTCATATAGATAATGACCTCGGTCATTTGTAATTACAGGTACTTCGTGCTTACGAACCCAGTTTTGGATCGTCTTTGGTGCCACGTTTAGTTGATCAGCAACGTACTGTGTTTTTGCGAGTTTCATAAGAGAATCAACCCCCCTTGAATGGTTAGACAAACATCGTCTCGTCTATATGCTTACTCCAAACATTCAAGGTTAAAAACTCATTTCCTTTGAGGCTGACAAAACTGCTTTCTGTTCTACAAAAGTTCTCTTAAAACGCAAAAATGAACGCGCAGTTGTAGAATTGTGCGATTAATCTTCAGTTAACCGTTGCGAAATCGTCTCAGGTTGAACGGCAGACAAGACAATATGTTGACTATCTAATAAGATCATACTTCGAGTCTTTCGTCCGTTCGTTGCGTCAATGACTAACTTTCGCTCTCTAAATTGTTGAATTAAACGCTTTGTTGGTGCCGAATCGGGTTGTATAATAGAAATGATGCGATCACTCGGAACAACATTTCCAAACCCGATGTTCATTAACTTTTCACTCATGTTTTCACCTCAGTCACTCATAGAAATTTTAACATGAAATTGAATGTCTTAAAAACTTTTTCCTTGTAACAGCTTCTATTTATGCTATTATTAATGATTGAATTTTTATTAGACGGAAAGGATTGTTCTCAATTGGCTTTTCGTTATCCAAACGGTAAGTTGTATGAAAAGAAAGTGACCACATCAAAAAAAACCGATGATGGAAATGCAAACCGAGGCATGACACTTGAAGATGACCTTAACGCTTCCATCCATCATTACTTACAAATCGGAAAAGCGGTGATCCATAAAAAACCCACTCCTGTTCAAATAGTTTCTGTCGACTACCCGAAACGAACTCGAGCAAAAATTACTGAAGCTTACTTTCGCCAGGCGTCTACGACAGACTACAATGGGATCTATAAAGGCTATCATTTGGATTTTGAAGCAAAAGAAACCCACCAAAAACAATCGTTTCCACTGAAGAACATTCATGATCATCAGATCGAGCATTTAAATGCAGTCACTGCACACGGTGGCCTGGCTTTCTTAATTCTACGGTTTGCGCATTCTAAAGAAACGTATGTGTTAAAAGCCGAAGATTTTATGAAGCTTAAAGCAGAAACCGATCGTAAATCAATAAAAAAAGATGACATTGCAACTCTTGGAATCTTTGTGAACCCAAGCATTTTACCTACTATTGACTTTTTGCCTGCTGTGGAACAATTATTTCGACTGAACGTGTAACATTTTTCGGCGAACAGCGACAAATTCATTGAGGTTTTTGAGAAATGAGGGAAGTACGATGAGTGAATACACGTCGAGAACAGAAAAACGTCGTGCGCAACAATCAGGAAACAAAAAGCAACAAAAGAACAAAAAACCGAAGCAAAAAAAATCCATATGGAAAAAAATACTAATTAGCTTATTCGTAATCATGGGCGTTGGTCTAATTGCCGGAGGTGCAACTGCGGCTGCCATTATTAGTGGTGCACCAGAGTTAGATCCTGAAGAGCTGATGCTTGCTGAAGGGGCTACCGTATACGACGTTAACGACAACGAACTCGGCCGATTACACGGTGCCGAAAAACGAAGTTACCGTTCCATTGAAGAAATTCCAGAACATGTGAGTAACGCCTTTGTCGCGGTTGAGGACATGCGCTTTTATGATCACATGGGAATTGATGTACGTCGTCTCGGAGGAGCTGTTGTCGCCAACATTACTGGTGGTTTCGGTTCTGAAGGTGCAAGTACAATCACACAACAAGTTGTTCGTAACGCATTTTTAAGCGCGGACAAGACAATCTCTAGAAAGCTTCAAGAACAATGGTTAGCCTTCCAATTAGAGCGTCAGTACAGTAAAGATGAGATTCTTGAAATGTATTTAAACATTATTTATTTTAGCTCTGACGCTTACGGAATTGGTGAAGCTTCCATTCGTTGGTTCGGTAAAGAAGATTTAAGTGAGCTAACGGTTGCTGATGCAGCAGTGCTCGCTGCAGTACCGAGACGTCCTTCTTACTACAATCCAATCGACAACCCAGAAAATGCTGAGAGTCGTAGAAATTTGATCATTGGCATGATGGAAGACCAAGAACTAATTTCAAGTGAAGAAGCGGATGAAGCGCGTAACACATCCATTCACGACCAAATTAATCATACGCCAGCTGATGATACGATCGGTCATACTTCATTTATGAACCACGTTCGTGATGAAATTGAACAAATTGATGGCCTTTCTATCGGTGATCTTTATGCAGCTGGGTTTGACATTTACACAACGATTGACCCAGAAGCACAAGAATTTGCGGAGCGTGTCGTTCAGACTGATGAGTTTATTAGTTCCTATCCAGACAACGATTCATTCCAAGTTGTTTCACATTGTTAGATAATGAAACCGGCGGTATTCGTGCGATGGTGGGCGATCGTCACGGCGAAGAAATTGAAGCAGGATTCAACTATGCGAGTCGTGGTAACGGTCATCCAGGTTCTACGGTGAAGCCGTTTATGGACTTTGGGCCTGCGATTGAAGAACATGGTTGGGGCACCGGTCAGACACTCGTCGATGAACCCATGAATATTCTAGTGGTCAATCGATTACGAACGCTTCTGGAAACTATAGTGGTGAAGTAACGATGCGTGAAGCGCTCGTGCGGTCGTTAAACATCCCAGCGCTCAAAGCACATCAAGAAGCAGGCGTTGACAACTCACACCAGTTTGCAGAACGTCTAGGCTTTAACTTTGAGAATTATTACGAATCACACGCACTTGGTGCTTTTGAAACATCAAGTGAGAAAATTGCAGGTGCATATGCCGCCTTCGGAAATGACGGTGTCTATAACGAGCCACACAGCATCCGAAAAATCGTATTTCGTGATGAACGTGAACTCAACTTAACACCAGAGCCGAATCGAGCGATGCACGATTATACAGCGTATATGATGACCGACATGCTTAAAGGTGTACTCACAGATCCACGAGGTACAGGTAATCAAGCAAACGTACAAGGATTACCACTCGCTGGTAAAACGGGTACATCGAACTTTGATACAGACACTCGTAACCGTCTCAACATCCCACAAGGCGGTGTGCCAGACATTTGGTTTGCGGGGTATAGCCCAGAATATACTGCGTCAATCTGGACTGGATACGCCAATAACAACGACGGTTATCTATCAGGAGCTGAGCATGAAATTGCCCGACACATCTTCCGGATTGTCATGCAAGAAGTACACCAAGATGGATGTTTCTGACTTCTCACGACCTGATTCAGTTTGTGAGCAAGGTGGCGAACTCTACATTTGTGGTAACACACCAGATACACCACCTGAGCCTGAAGTAGAAGCAGCGATCTCAGACTTAACAGCAGGATTTGATGAAGACAACAATCAAATCATCGTAAGCTGGAGCTTCCCTGAAGAAGAAATGGAAGGTGTTACCTTCACAGTACGTCACGGCGTTAACGGTGAACAAATGAGCGAAGTTCAATCGAGCAGTGATCAACAATTCATTCTCGCAGATCCCGCTCGTGAAAGCACCCATAATTTCGAAGTCGTCGCGACTCGCAACGGTCAACCGCTCGACACCGCACAAACGAGCGTCGAAATAGCCGAAGCCGTTGAAGAAGAAGAGCCTGAGGAAGAGGAAGAAGAGGAAGAGGAAATCGATGAAGACCTTGTCGATGAAGAAGATTCTACCTCCCCTGAAGATGGCGATTCTGACTCACCAGACGAACCATCTCCACCAACAGACGGCGATGAGTCCGGTGATGGTAATGATGGTGATGGCAACGATAGTGATGATGACGAAACAGACGATACACCTGAACCACCAGAAGATGATGATTCAGACGATGATAATGACGAATAAAAGTTAAAATGACAACGCCACTCTCCAAAGTAACTTTTTTTGGAGAGTGGCTTTTTTATTTTCGTGAATATAAAAAAGCAGCATAGACATCGCCTACGCTGCTGTTCACTTATTTATTTACGTGCGTTAGAATGGCACTTCGTTCTTGTTCGATACTTTCTGTTGGTGGTGTATCGAGCAGCCATTTTTGAAGTTGCTGTTCATTTTCTTGCTTTTTTTCTCTTGATTTCGTTTTCTGATGTTTCTACATAACTCGTAACGAGGGTGTTCCATTCGCCACGTACTCGTTCACTATACGCTTCTAGTGTAGCTTTTAATTGCTTAGAAAGCGCTTCGGTCAGTTGACTTAACCATTGGCTTGATTTCTCATCCGTTAAGAAGTTCTTTTTCACTTTAACTTCTTTTAAGCGATTGGTTAACTTTAACGTTTTTGCTGCTTGTAACTCGACAGTCGTGTTAACAGTTACGTTTTGTAGCTGTGTCACGTGCTCATGGAAGAGTGATTGTAGACGTTTGTTCTCTTGTACGATGTTTTCTTGCCAAGACTTTGACACGTCTTCTAGCCACTTCTCAAGCTCCTCTCGCAAGCTTTCTTCACGTTCTTGAGCTTGATCGCTTTGAAAGACTGCTGGTGTAAGTCGTTTTTTTCAATTCATCCGTCCATTGTAGTACGAGACGTTTGTGACTATAAATGGCGAACGAACGAATATTCATATCTTCTGCTTCAAGCGTAGCCTTTACTGTTTGTAATTCCTCTTGCTTTTGTGCAGCAGGATACGTTAATGTCGCTTTCCGCTTTTCACGAACTTCTTTAGGAAGCTCAAAAAAATTGCATCCATTTCGTCAAATGGTTAGCATGATCTTCAAGAAGTTCGTCAAGCTCTTTTTGAGCACGGTATTGAAGCTTCGGTTCCATACGCTCATCAAAGTCTCGTAAAAACGAAGCGATGCCTTCTTCATTATTACTCATTCTCGCTCGTTTACTTGAAATTGAGACGACGACTGATTCGTGATGTTCATTCGTTTTAAGCTGCTCTACGACGTGGCTTTCAACAGCTTCTCGTTCAGCTTCATCATGTGCAAGATCACTTGCATTGATGAGCACATAATCTGGGGACTGGATTTGTTTAATTTTCTCCATGAACTTAGCATCAGCATCTGAGTATGCATGGTGATAGTACATCAAATACAAGAACGCATCTGCCTTGGCAATTTCATTCATGGCCAGTTGGGTATGACGTTCGTGAACACTTTGTACTCCTGGAGTATCAATGAGGTCAAAGCCAGCGTCAGTCCACGTTGAATGATAATACACGTGTGAAAAATCAATAAGACATGCTTCTGATTCATCTACTGCCATTTCCTGCCAATCGCTAAGCGATAATTGTAGCATACTCCCAGGCTCAAGATGGTCTTTTTTTCACACCCATCTGTAGCGCTCGTAAATACTCAACCCACTGCTTTTCAGCAAGCGTATCGGTTTTGTGAATGGAGAGACCTTCGGCATTCTTTAACGATTCAAGTGTATGTGTCATTCCACACAAATAAGCAACATGCTCGACTTCTTCTTCTAATTCTTTTTGTGATTTCAGTTGTACGGTCACCGTTTCATTCGGCAGCTCTTTTGTTGGCGCTTTAACGACAGTAAGTGATGCGGTCGTTGGGTGCGGTGAACTTGGCATTAAGTCTGCTTCTAGTAAAGCGTTTAAGAACGTTGATTTTCCCGCACTAAAAGCACCTGCGACGACGACTGAGTACGTACGGTCTGAAAAGGCATCTAAACGCTCAATAAGTGCCTTACGGTTCTCATGCTCCACTTCTTCATTACGATGAGCAACTAACGTTTCCTTGATCGCTTCGTAATCGCTTTGGTCACGAACCGTATAACGTGGAGCCAAAACGTCAGCTGTCGCTTGTTCTTCTGCCTTGTCTGCTTTCTTCAAAGGAGTAGCTTCAGTAACTTGAATATCCTCACTAACGCCGGCTAACCCTGTTGTTTTCTGGAACGCCATTTGAATCTGCTCTTCAAAGTCGCTCGTATCTTCAAGCGTTGCTGCTTTTTGTTCAACGACTTCTAGCTGCTCTTTGACTTCAAGCTTTCGTTGCTCGAACGTTGTTTCAATCTGTTCAAGTTCTTCATAACTTGCGAGTTCTTTTTCAATCGTTTCAATGGCTCGCTCTTTACGTTCATCAAGCTGATCAAGCAACGCTTCATACACCGCTTCGGTATCGCGTTTAACCGTCGTTAAAATGCTCTGATTTAACTGTTTTGCCAATTGATAGACGTATTGATCATTTTTCTCACCAGAACTGATAAAGCTTTCATACCACGAAGAATCGCTCGGCAGTTCCATTCGCTCGAAACGGTCGATTGCAATTTTTTCTACATTTTCAGGCAGACGCTCTTTTTTTAATGCGCTGCAAAAGGTAGAGGCGAATTTCTGCTTCAAAACGGTCCTTTATGAGTTCGTAGTACGCTGTGAAATGCTCATCTTGAAGTTCTTTCTTTTTCTTCTTTGATCCGAAAAAGCCAACTTTAAATGACGGGTCCATCACGCGTAACCATTCTTTCATTCGCTCGGTTACGTCATGTGGGAACAAGTTCGTTTGTTTATAGAAAACGGTAAAAAAATTGTTTTACGTTTTCCAATTCTTTTTGGAGCTTACCTTCAACTTCTGCACGCTCTTTTTGTAAATGGTTGTAGCGTTTTTGATTGTCTTCACTATAGCCCGCTCGTTCCATTTCTTTGGCAATATCATCATCGAGTTCACTACGATCTTGAAACAGTCGATCGCGTAAAGATTCAACAGCGCTCTCTAGCATACGCTTTTGGGATTGGTCAATGAGTGCTTCACTATGAAACAACCACGAACGCGTTTCATTGATAAACGACTCTAGCTCGTTGTACGGGTGGTTTTTTTTGCTCTTGCACTCGTTGTGAATACTTTAACTGGCTTTATACCGTAACGTTGAAGCATATCGAGCAATCCGTGTTTAAAAATTGAAAACGATAGCTCATCGTCGTTATGTTTATCGATTTGATTGACAACAATCACAAACGGTTTGTTTTCACGTTGCAACTGCTTCAAAAATTGTAAATTCGTTTGTGAGCGAACGTGATTGTAATCGGTCACATAAATGATTGCATCAGTCGTTAACAGCTGATTTGCTGTGTAACGACCGTGCGTTGGATCGGTTGAATCCATTCCTGGCGTATCTGCCAAGGTCACCTTCCGTTTTAAAAACGGTAAAGGTAAGGTGAGAACAATTTCTTTCACACCATCTCCATCAAGAGCCAGTTGCTGAAGTTTTTCCCACGGAATATGACCTTGAAACTGTTCTTCTTGACCGTTGTTTTTAATCGCTCGAATTGCGGTTTCTTCCCCGCCTTGAATCGTCATAATGTTAGCAGTTGTAGGAACTGGACTAGACGGTAAAAGATTTGCGCCGAGCAATTGGTTTATGAGCGTTGATTTCCCTGCTGAAAAATGCCCACAAATCGCAACAGAAAAAACATCTTCACCTTTGAGCTTGTTCTCTAGCTGCTGAAGACGCCATGACTCTTGCTCACCAAAAGGTAAAGACTGCTTTAATTCATCGAGCTTGTGTAGTTCGGCTGTCATCATCGTTGTTCCTCCGGCACGCGTTTTTTTTCCTTCACGACAAATGTCTAATAGTGGACATGATTCGCATTGAGGGTTTCTTGCTTTACAAAAGTATCGACCAAAAAAGATCAATTGATGGTGAGCTTGTGACCAACGATCTTCTGGAAGTTTTACCATGAGTGTTTTCTCTACTTCTAGTACAGAGTCTTTCCATCGACAAATACCAAGTCGCTTTGACACTCGCTCTACGTGGGTATCGACCGCAATTGCAGGTAAATCAAAGGCAACCGAAGCGACCACATTTGCTGTTTTACGCCCGACGCCTGCAAGTTTCATTAATTCATCGCGGTCTTGTGGAACTTCACCACCATAATGAACGAGTAACGATTCACTCATCTTCCGTAAGTTTTTTTGCTTTGTTACGAAACAGACCGATTCGACGAATGTCTTCTTCCACCTCTTCTTGCGTGGCATTGACGTAGTCTTCAGGCTGTCTGTATTTATCGAACAACCCTGGCGTCACTTTATTAACGAGCGCATCGGTACACTGTGCTGACAAAATGACGGCAACTAACAATTCAAATGCATTGCTATGGGTTAATTCGCATTCTGCTTCTGGATACATGTGTGCGATCGTATCGAGCGCATGCGTCGTTAGTTTTTTTTGCTAAGCATAATTGTTACCTCTTCTACTGTTTAATCCGATTCAAGCCAGTTGTAGTTCGGATATGGCTCTCGATTTTGTTTGCCAGCACCTGTTAATTCAGGTTTTCGTTGATTTTTACGGAAGTTCATACTTTCTTGAAGCGCGGCTTCCGGTGTTGTGATCCCCTTCTTTTGCCATTCAAAGAGAATGCGATCAATGTAACGTAAATTCAACTTCCCAGATATAACCGCTTCTTTTAGGGCTGCTTTAATCAGCTCGTATGAGTAATTGTCTTTATCGATCCACAGTCCGAGTGTTTCAATTTCCATCGGTGATAATGGTCTACCGAATTCATTTTCAAAAAGTGAATACAGTTCGCCACCTAACGAGTCATTTTTTTGCTCGTCTTTTTGTTCAGCTTCTAAATAAAGAATAATTTTTTTCATAGAATGGACGTAAACTATATGATTCATAGACAATTCCATGATCTTGTCGTTGCTCAATTGAAAGGACGCCTCGCTGCATTAATCGTTTTAATCCATCTTGACAACTGTCAATCGTTAGTGACATTTTCCGTGCAAGTTGCTCTGGCGTCGGAAAGTGTTGCCCTTTTGAAATCTCACGATGTAAATGCAACAGTAACATCATATCGCGCTCATGAATGCCAAGTGCATCATAATAATCTAGAAATACAACCGGGATGGAGATGTGCCCTTCTTCTAACAAGTCGATGATTCGATTCTTATCCATCCGTTTCACCTCAATCATTGTTTTGCTGTAAAAAACCCATCTCCAACATAACGTGAGGAGATGGGTACACCCTCTTATGGATACAAACGATTCAAAAGACGTGGGAATGGAATCGTTTCACGAACGTGCTCAGTTCCTGATAACCAAGCAACCGTACGCTCTAAACCGAGTCCAAATCCTGAATGAGGAACACTTCCATATTCACGAAGTTGCAAATACCAACGATACGCATCATCGGACAAGTCGTGTTCTTTAAATCGTTCTTCCATAAGCGAATAGTCGTCAATTCTCTGGCTTCCCCCGATAATTTCACCATAACCTTCTGGTGCAATTAAATCCGCACAGAGGACGACGTCTTCGTTTTCTGGGTCTGGCTTCATATAAAACGCCTTAATGTCTTTTGGCCAGTGCGTAATAAATACAGGTGTATCAAATTGATTAGCAAGTTCAGTTTCATGCGGAGCACCTAAGTCTTCGCCCCACTTTATCTCGTAATCCTTCGCTTGCAAACGTTCAATTGCTTCTTTGTACGTAATTCGTGCAAACGGTGCTTTAATCTTCTCAAGTTGTTCAGTATCACGTCCGAGCACTTTTAACTCTGCTTTCGCTTCGTTTAACACCGCTTGAGCGAGATACGACACGTATTCTTCTTGGATTTCTAAGCTTTCTTCATGGTCAACAAACGCCATTTCCGGTCAATCATCCAAAACTCAATCAGGTGACGTCTCGTTTTTGATTTTTCAGCACGGAACGTCGGTCCAAAAGAGTACACCCGTTGGAATGCCATCGCTGCAGCTTCCATATACAATTGACCAGATTGCGAAAGAAATGCATCTTCATCAAAGTATTTCGTATGGAAAAGCTCCGTCGTTCCTTCAGCTGAATTCGCTGTTAAAATTGGTGGGTCTACTTTCGTAAAGCCACGTTCATGATAGAAACGGTATGTTGCATTAATAATCACATCACGAATGCGCAGAACAGCATGTTGCTTACTTGAACGGATCCACAAATGACGGTGGTCCATAAGGAATTCTGTTCCGTGTTCTTTCGGTGTAATCGGATAGTCTTCAGCATGTTGAATAACTTCAACGTTCTTTACCGTTAACTCGTAACCAGATGGTGCACGGTCATCCGCTTGCACAACTCCTGTTACGTACAACGAGCTTTCTTGACCTAAGCCTTTCACTTGTTGAAATAACTCTTCTCCTACTTCTGCTTTTACGACGACGCCTTGAATAAAGCCTGTCCCATCGCGTAACTGCATAAAAGCAATCTTACCGCTTGAACGTTTATTCGCTAGCCAGCAACCGATGGTCACTTCTTCACCAGCATGGTTTCCAATCGTATGAATGGTCGGTTTCAATTCTAGGTAACTCCCTTCAAACTTCCTGCATATCTTACTTATCTAGTTTACGAAAGTGCCACGTGAACTTCAAGCTCTAAACGAAGATCAATCACGGCAAACGATAAACATACGAGGTTTCACCTGAATAGGCATCAACAACATGATACACGTGCGCACCTGTTTCGTCCTCATAAATCACCTCAAATATCGGTGTCTCAGCTTCAAGTCCGAGTGCTACCCGACGAAGTGACGATGCGTCATCTGCCCCTGCCATTGCACTGTTAATCGCTTCTTCTTCGGTAATCAGCGAATCTGTTGCGATCACATCAAAGCGTGCTTGTTCATCATTAAAAAACCAATATTCCTCTTGTTCATCAACCATAACGGTCGCAACTGTGATTACGTCGTCTCCTCGGTAATGGTACCAATTCCCTACACTTGTTACGCCTTCTTCCCGGAGGATTTGTCCACCGAGCCGCTCTTCAACATCTGAATGCTCAGCATACGCCGATTGATACAACCAGACGAGAAGACTGGTGATTACAATGCCAATGAAAAAGATCCCAATGGCAATCCACTTCTTCATCAAAGTTCCTCCCAATCACACCTGGATTCCTAAAAGCTCCTGTTGGGCACGATTTGCTTCATACAACAACTTCTCTTCATCTAGCGTTACGATGACTCGGTTTTGCATGACGGCTTGACCGTTCACATACACGTCAGTTACGTCATTTTTGTTCGCTGCATACACAACGGTCCCAACTCGGTTACGGTACGGTTGAAGATGCGGAGCAGATACGTCCAGCAAAATAAAATCTGCATCATAGCCTTCTTTAATTAAACCACTCCTATGAAAGCCGATACTTTTGCTACCATTTACAGTCGCCATCTTAAACGCATCATTTGCGGTGATTGCTTCTGCACGTTTAGACGTCCCTTTATGAAGCATTGCTGCTTGTCGCATTTCAGTAAACACATCCAGAGTATTGTTTGACGCTGCACTGTCTGTACCTAAACTAACGACAATCCCCTGGTCTACCATTTTTTCAACTGGTGCAATCCCCGAACCGAGCTTTAAGTTACTTTGTGGATTGTGTGAGACGTTCACGCTTGCCTCACGCATTTGTTCCAGTTCATCATCATTAACATGAACAGAATGAACGAGCAGTGAGCCTTTACCGATTATTTCTTCAGCGAGCAAATGCTCAACTGGACGTTTTCCAAATTGCTGCACGTGCTCCTTAACTTCTTTGTCCGTTTCAGCGATATGAATTTGGACATCTAGTCGCTCGCTCTCAGCAACGTCTCGAACACGATGTAAAAACGAAAGAGAATTCGTGTACGGGGCGTGCGGAAATAATGCACCCCGAAGCCGCCCTGTTGAATCATCATTCATCGCTTTAGCAAACTCAGACGCTTGGTGTAATTTCTGTTCATTTTCTTGTTCGTTACTAAAAGCAGTGATCATTCCTCGTGTAAGCTGTGCTTTTAAGCCACTTGCAACTGCTAATTCATGTGCATCTTCTCTTGCTAGATGATACATATCAGAAAAAGCGGTTGTCCCTGAGCGGATGCTTTCAATTAACGATAAGCCAATGCCTGCACGAGCCATTTCTCTCGTCATTTTCCCTTCAAGCGGCCAAATGACTTCTTTTAACCAACGGTCGAGTGGAAGGTCATCACTCACGCCCCGCAAAATCGACATTGGCATATGCATGTGCGTATTAACGAGACCCGGCATGAGCAATTTGCCTTCGTAATTGTGCACAACATCTTGTTCCTCAAGGAATGATTGCGCTACAAAAGGTTCGTCACTCACTTCAGTGATTGTTCCATTACTAATCTTCAAATGCCCGCGTGTAATTGTTTGTTCATGATCAAGAATCGCGACGTTATTGATAATGGTTCGTTGTTGCATACGAGCCCTCTCCTTACTCCTCAAAAAAATCACTCGTAATCGACAAAATTTCGTCTGTGGAAGTATACGTATGTGGAATTTCTGGTAATGAACGAATGAAACTATTGCCATACCTTGCTTCTACTAACCGCTTATCGAGTACATAGACGAGTCCGCGATCGTCTTTCGTACGAATCAATCGACCAAAGCCTTGCTTAAAGCGTAAAACGGCCTTAGGGATGGCAAGCTTTTGAAATGAATTTTCATTTCGCATCGTTAGTTCATTTGCTTTTGCTTGATACACTGGATCATTTGGGGGTGTAAACGGAAGACGTACGATAATTAACGCACGAACATCTTCTCCCGGCAAGTCAATACCTTCCCAAAATGTACTCGTACCAAACAAAATCGCCCGTTCATACTTGCGGAAGTTTTTCACAAGTCGTGTTCGTTGTTCTCCTTTAACCCCTTGTGCAAGCAACGCATAATTCAAATCTTCAAGTTGCGGTTTCACTTGATTGTACGTTTTCTTCAACATGTCATATGACGTAAATAAGACGAGCATCTTTCCATTCACATGGGACGTTAGCATACTAATGAACTCTGAAAGTGCGTCAATGTATTCCTCTTCTTGCTTAATATCAGGAAAATCACTCGGAACGAGCAACTGCGCTTGCTTTGAATAAGAAAATGGTGACTCTACTTTTAGTTCATTCACATTTTCTTTTGGTAGCCCTAACGTGTTTTTAATAAACGAGAATGAATCTTTCACTGTGAGAGTTGCAGAAGTCATGATGACACTTTTCACTTCATCAAAAAAGTACGACTGCATGCTACTCGCAATGGAAATTGGACGGCGATACAACGTTAATCGATCAAACGCATTCGTTTTACCTGCTTCCATCCAGTACACGTGCTCTTCCACTTCATGAACGAGCAATTGCCTTAGCGTTTCATTTTCATCGGTAAAGTCATCGATTAACTGGCTTACCTTTCGCCATAACGTAGATTCTTCAGGGTGTTGGTCTTCAAGTTGAGCAATGCAATTCAACCACTCTTTTTGCAGCGTATCAATCATATAACTGATTCGCTCAACAACTTCCATGACAAACTTACCTTCATACTGCGATGGTCGATAATGAATCGTTCCTGAAGGTTTTTTTGTTGGCAATGTTTTGCAACGTTTGGAACAGCTGTAACCATTCGCTTTGCAAATGATAAAGCTCTTGTTTTCGATTTCTAACCCATTCCATATCATATCGGGTGATTGATTTCCCTTTTAGAGAACGTTCAATTTCAAACAACAGCCCATCTGAATCTTGCAACCCAAACCGACTAATTAAACGAACGAGTTGTTGGTAGTTGCTTTCATACCCTAAATACTTCCCGGCTGTGTCTTCCATCTGATGAGCCTCATCAAAGATGACGGTATCGTACTTCGGTAAGATTCCACTTGATGAGAATCGATCGGTAAATAACAGAGAGTGGTTCGTAATGATAAGTTGCGCGTGTTTAGCGCGTTCTTTAGCACGATGATAATAACAACGATTATAGTAAGAACAACCTGCGTGTGAACACGTGTAAGAATCACTCTTAAGCTCTTCCCAAAGCGTATAGCCACCACTAGGCAAGTTCAATTCCTCAATGTCCCCGTCAATCGTTTCAACGAGCCAGACGAGCAATTGCGCTGCAAATAAATGCTCATCATACGAAGATGGCATTCGATCTAGAAAGTGCTCGAACTTCTGCAAACATAAATAATGACTTCGACCTTTAAGAATCGCGACGTTAATGTCTTCATTTAACGCTTCGTTTAGCTTAACAATCTCACGGTCTACAATTTGTTGTTGGAGTGCAATCGTTTCAGTCGCAATGACCGTCGGACGATTTGCTTCAAGGCTTTTCATGAGTGCAGGGTACAAATACGCAAGCGTTTTTCCCGTACCCGTTGCCGCTTCACATAGAAGATGTTCCTCATTATTCATTGCCTTCCAAACTGCTGTACTCATTGTACTTTGTCCAGCACGTTCTTCGTAATTCCTCGTCGTTTTACTGAGCAATCCTTCCTCACCAAAAAAAAGAGCCGCATCAAATGATTGTGCCGATGCTGCCTGAGTCGATTCACTATGTTGTTGACGTTTTTTTAATCGCAAAACCTCGGTAAATCTCAACATCGTTTGGTAGTGATCGGTCAGCCTGTTCAAAATTGTACACTTCGATTTCGTGTATGATTCGATGCAAGCCATTGCACATCTGTTCTGTATAAGGCTTCATTCGATGAACCGTCTCTCGCGGCAATGCCGAGAGCTTAGTAAACATCTCAATCAGCAACTTCGCCGTAACATAAGCGTCGCTTCCTGCACGGTGTGGTTGCTCGTGGCTAAACTCGAAAATATCGGATAGCGTTTGAAGACGATAGCTTTCAAACGTTGGATACAGCATTCTAGCCATCTCTACTGTATCTAACAGTTCCCCTTCGAACTGGGCGTAGCCCGCACGATCTAATTCTGCATTAATAAACGATAAGTCAAAGTCAACATGATGAGCGACAAAACAAGCTCCATCAAGTGCTTGAAGTATTCTTGGCGCAATTTCATCAAACGTAGGGGCATTCTCTACATCTTCTTCAGAAATCCCGGTTAGTTGTTCAATAAACAATGGAATGTCTCGATTTGGATTCACAAAAGAAGAAAACGAATCGACAATTTCCAATCCTTCAATGACCGTCATGCCGACTTCTATGACTCGATCACTTGTTGTTGGACGGTTTCCCGTCGTTTCTACGTCTATGACGACATAACGGTCACCTTTCATAACTTCCTCCTGAAACTACGACATCGTAAATATGATGTTATCAATCAATCTCGCACGTTCATATTGAACTGCCGCTGCTAACAAATAACGATTTCCCTCTTCTAATGAATGAACAGTTTCTAAGTTCGGAAACGTTACGAGCTCTACGTATTCAATTGATGCGAGACTATCTTCTAGTTGATCGATGGCTTTTTTTTGTAATGAGCTGTGCGTTGGACGTATGCGCGGTTTCATTAACGCCTGACGTTAGCGCCTTATAAAGAATTGGCGCATCGATCCGTTCTCGCTCATTTAAATGAACATTACGCGAAGACAACGCAAGTCCGTCATCGTCTCTTACAGTGTTAACACCAACAATTGTCGTTTGTATATGAAAATCTTGAACCATCTTTTTTATAATTGCGAGCTGTTGAGCATCTTTTTTTCCAAAGTAAGCGGCATCAGGTGCAACGAGTTGAAGAAACTTCATGACGACCGTTGCCATTCCATCAAAATGACCGACACGTTTGCTGCCACAAAGTTGGTCTCCTAGTGGCGATGTGTTCATCGTAATCATTTGCTTTTCTTTGTATAAATCCTGAACGCCTGGTAACCAGACAACATCTGCTCCCTCTCTTTGCAACAGCTTAAGATCTTGATCTTCTGTACGTGGATACGAATCAAAATCTTCATTAGCCCCAAATTGTAGAGGGTTTATAAAGATCGTCACAACAACTCGTGCGTGGTGCTGCTTCGCTTCTCGAATGAGGGTTAAATGTCCTTCATGAAGCGCTCCCATCGTCGGAACGAGGGCAAACGTTCCGGGTTGGTCTTGAAGCAACTGTTGTTCTTTCTTCCACTCGGACTGCGTACGACATATGATCATACGCTTGTGCTCCGCTCTTTCTTCGCATCTTTAAACGTATACCGCTCATCTGGGAACGACTCGCGCTTTACATCGTCGCGGTATTGTTCCACAGCCTGCAACATCACGTCGTGGACATTTGCATACGTTTTAGCGAATTTCGGAATGTACCTGTCGTTAAGCCAACAAGGTCATGGAAGACGAGTACTTGACCGTCTGCTTTGCCAGCACCAATTCCAATGACCGGAATTGCTAAAATGTCTTTAAGCTCTTTCGTTAATGATTCTGGGATGCATTCAACAACGAGGGCAAACGCACCTGAAGCTTCAATGCGTTTCGCATCTTCAATTAACTTTGTTCGCTCTTGTTCTCCACGACCTTGAACTTTAAATCCACCTAACACTGTGCTAGATTGTGGCGTTAATCCGAGATGCCCCATAACTGCAATCCCACCACTCGTTAGTCGCTCAATGCTGTCTAAAATAAGTCCTGTGCAACCTTCAAGCTTAACCGCATGTGCGCCACCCGTTTGGACGAGCGTTGTTGCATTAGTTACCGTATCTTCAATGGAACGATGGTACGTCATAAATGGCAGGTCGCTCACGATAAAGGTCTGCTTTGCTCCTCTTGCTACGGCTTTCGTATGAAGTAGCATATCGTCGAGTGTTACCGGCTGTGTCCCTTGATGACCGTGCACGACCATACCGAGAGAATCCCCGACTAAAATGAGGTCAATCGCTGCGTCTTCTACGATTTTAGCTGTCGGTGCATCATAAGCTGTAACCATCGTAATCATTTCTTGATTTCGTTTCATTTTTAAAAAGTCTACGGTCTGTTTCAAAACATCATCTCCTCCAATAAAATGTGGAGGGACCGTGACTCTGTCTATTTGTTTTTATTGTGAGTAACATGTGATCCCTCCGTCCCTGTCTTTTCAGATCAAGGCGAATTAGTACTCAAGCAAAGCGTTCTTCCTTTCGAGTACGACTCCATATGGATATCGTCTCTACAGACTTAGTATAGCAAAATTCCATGTATAGCACTAATGTAAATCTCCACTATACACGAGGTGTACGTCACCGTTTTCATCTTGCAACTTTAAGACACCTTCATCGGTAATGCCAACCATCGTACCGACTTGCTCTCGGTCAACATTTTTCACGGTTACACGTTTTTGATAAAGATGTGCTCGCTCTTCCCATTCCGTTTTCATTGATGCGAACCCAACCGATAGCCAACGTTCGTACTCATTCTCAAAGTTGATGAGTAATTGTTGCAAAACGTCACGACGGTTGTACATTCTATTTGTCTCAATAGAAAGCGATGTTGCTTTCTCGCTTAGATCGTTCTCTTCGATGCTCTGTTTAGACTCATTCACATTCATGCCAATCCCAATGACCATCATCTCAACACAGTTCGCTTCTGCTTGTACTTCTGTTAAAATTCCAGCGATCTTTTTACCATTCAAATAAATGTCATTTGGCCATTTAATACTCACTTGTTCGCCCGTAACTGCCTCTACCGTTTTTGCGACAGCGATGCTTGCAACGAGTGTCATTTGTGGAGCAAGCTGCAATGAAATATCCGGTTTAACGAGTGTCGAGAACATAATATTTTGACCCATTTCTGTTTGCCATGGGCGGTTTAAACGTCCTCGTCCTTTTGTTTGCTGTTCACAGACAGCAATCGTTCCGTGCGCGGCTTTGTTACGGTGTAAATCTTTAATGATACGTTGCGTACTATCAACGACTTTCTCATAATGCACAGATTGACCAAAAGCTTTTGATGTAAGACCTGAGCGAATTTCAGCTTCATTTAACGCATCTGGTCTGGAAATTAAGCGATAACCCTTTCTTGAGACAGCTTCAATGACATAACCTTCTTTTCGAAGCTCTTCAATTTGCTTCCAAACAGCGGTGCGACTTACGTGCAACTGTTCACTCATCTGTTGACCCGACACAAAGGTTGTTTCTCCATTTAATACATCAAGTAATTGACGTTTCATTGTATAGCTCCCTTGCTTTATGGAGTAGTAGTTTCTTGTCATTTACAATTTCCTTGTTGATCACGCACACAGCGAGCGTATGTAACAGACGTTGAATCCAAGGACCAGGCTTACCATGTAACTCATCAATCATTTGTGTTGGTGTAATTGCAAGATCACGTAGCGATTGAATCGGTAACTGATTAAAACGCTTCACCAATTCCTTATGCCTTGATCTACCTTGAGCTGTCATTGCTTGATGGACATTTTCAGCAGTAAGGTGGTTCACAAGCCCTTCGTAGAATAGCTCAACATCTGTTGGCATTCGTTCTATTCTTCTGTTCACTACTTGAAGCAATTGAGTTACTTTTTTTGTGATATCCTTTGCCGTAACCCCAGGCTTATATGGAAAACCCACTTCCTCAGTGCCTAGAAGCTGATGCACGACGAGCCAGCGTTCCATTTGAGAAAGTGGGTTGTTAAGATCTACAGTGGCAACCTCTAGCTTAGAACACGTGGCAAAAGCAGGTAGAATTTGTTCCTCACATAATTGTTCAAAAATGGTGAGCCAACGGTCGCTCATAATGGCACGTTCTACTTCTTTGCCAATACGTTCGTTTGCTACTTGTTGAACCGATGCCTTCGCACCGTCCATTTCTTGTCTTATCGTTGTTCGCGTTAGATCGTATTCTACAGAAAATCGAACGGCACGCAACACTCTTAACGGATCCTCACGAAGACTCGTCGATCTGACCGTTTGCAATTGCCCCTTTTCTAAAGCGGCTCTACCGTGAAAAGGATCAATAACAACGCCATTCGCATCAAGGGCACACGCATTCATCGTAAAATCTCGAGCCGACAAGTTATCGTAAAGCCGACCGTTTAGAGCGGATACTTCAAACACACCATACGGTGAGTTAATTGTTACGAGCGGTTGGTTCGTATCAATGTAGGTAGCGTGTTTTACTCGTGTATGAAGCTCGTCTAGCGGTTCTGTCGTCACAAAGTCAAAATCTGCACTCTCTTTTTGAAGGAACAGATCGCGAATGGCGCCACCAACAAGATACACCTCAACATCCGCGGTTAACAATTGTTCAAAGCCATACTGGATGGCACGTGATACGATCATGGCAAATGCAACATCCGTTCATATAACCGCTCATATTCTGGCACGATCGATTGTTTGCCGAACCGTTTGAGTGCTCGATGTTGACTTTGTTCTCGGTATTGTTCATGGACCGTTGCATTTGAGAGGATGTCTAGTGTCGCCTCAGCAGCTTTTTCATAATCATAAACAGGAACAACACGACCCGTTACGCCGTCTTCAATGACTTCTTGAATCCCGCCAATATTCGATCCGACAACAGGAACGCCAACAGCCATCGCCTCAAGTGCTGCTAGACCGAAACTTCTTTTTCGGATAATAACATTTTCACATCGCCCATTGATAACAATTGAAACACTTGCATCTGGTTTCCAAGAAAGAAAACGCGTTCCGATAAACCGAGCTGTTGCACAAGCTTCTCCATTGTATTCCGCTCAGGTCCATCCCCGATAAAATACAAGCGACTTGGAATATGACCTTGGACGATTTGGAATGCACGAATCACATCTTCGACCCGCTTTACGCCTCGAAAATTACTCATATGTACGATTACTTTTTCGTCTTGCTGGATTCCGAACTTCTGACGGATGCTTTGACGGTCAATGTCTTGAATTTCTTTCTCATCAACGAAGTTATACACCGTTTCAATTTCTTTTGTCACATCAAGCTGTTCTTTCGTTTGTTTGGACAGAAACTTCGAAACAGCTGTCACACAATCTGAGCGTTCAATCCCAAGTTGGATAATGTTTGCAAGTGAAGGGTCTTCGCCTAGAACAGTAATGTCAGTTCCGTGCAACGTTGTCATCACTTTGATATCGCCTTTTAACATGTCTTTTGCAAGCGCTGCTGACACAGCGTGAGGAACGGCATAATGGACGTGCAATAAATCAAGCTCGTGTTTTTTTAGCCACTTCAGCCATTTTACTTGCGAGCGTTAAATCGTATGGCGGATAACGAAACACTTGGTATTGATTTACGACAACTTCATGAAAAAAAATATTCGGATGCACTTCTTGCAAACGAAAAGGCAAGCTAGATGTAATAAAATGAATTTCATGACCACGCTCAGCAAGTGAGATCCCAAGCTCGGTTGCAACAACTCCAGACCCACCCACTGAGGATAACATGTAATCCCAATTTTTAGTGGCTCCATTACTCGACATTTCCTTGTCGTACTTCTTTTGAAAGGAGCTTTCCTTTTTCTAAGCCGAACACGAGAATTTCTGCGGTGCCCATGTTCGTTGCAACCGGTACGTGATGAACATCGCATAATCGGATAAGCGCTGTAATGTCTGGTTCATGTGGTTGTGCGGTGAGTGGATCACGAAAAAACAACACAAGGTCTAATTGATCGGTTGCAACGAGTGCACCGAGCTGTTGGTCGCCGCCGAGTGGACCGGATTGGACACATTGGATTGAAAGGCCCGTCGCCTCAATAATGCGACGACCTGTCGTTCCTGTTGCGTACAACGTATGGCCATCAAAAACGTCTCGATAAGCGACTGCAAAGTTTACTAGGTCATCTTTTTTTCTTGTCGTGAGCAATCAGTGCGATGTTCATCCTATAACCCCTCTAGTCGATGATATTTTCTAAACCGTAAATTAACGTAGACGACTTCATGACTGTCTCTACAGCTAACTTCACTCCAGGCATAAAAGAATCACGGTTCATGGAATCGTGACGAATCGTTAACGTCTCTCCATGTCCACCAAATATGACCTCTTGGTGAGCAACAGAACCTGGTAGACGAACGCTATGAATGCGCATGCCTTCCACATCGCCACCCCGAGCTCCTCGTAACGTTTCCGTTTCATTTGGGTGTCCTTGTACTTTCTCATTACGCACTTCTGAAATCAATGTAGCCGTTTTTAGTGCAGTCCCAGACGGTGCATCAAGCTTATTGTCATGATGACGTTCAATAATCTCTACGTCACTGTAGAACTTCGCAGCAATTTGCGAGAACTTCATCATCAACACAGCGCCTAATGCGAAATTCGGAACGATCATAGCCCCTAATTGTTTATCTTCTGTAAGGTTTCGTAGTTGGTCAATCTCTTCATCGGTAAAGCCGGTTGTGCCGATGACTGGACGAATGCTATGTTCAATCGCTAGCTTCAAATGTTCTTTCGCTGTTTCCGGTGTTGTTAAGTCAATGAGAACGTCTGCTTGATGCATAGAGAAGCATTCCGTTGCATCAGTATAAACCGGAATTCCTTCTTGCAAGCCACTTTCTTCTGCTGATTTGCGATCAAGGTAGGCGATCGTTTCAAACGCCTCAGTCGCTGCAATCATTCTTCGTGCAGCCATTCCCATTTGACCTCTTGGTCCTGCAAGGATCACTTTTACTGTTGCCATTATTCATTCCCACTTTCATCAATTCTCGTCCAGCGATCACGATCTCGTGTTGCAAATTTATTCATAACGGTATCAAAACTCTCGGTTAAGTCAATGTCGAGAGAGTTTGCAAAGCAAATAAGGACAAAGAGTAAATCTCCTAGTTCTTCTTCTACTTTTTTTGTCGTCTTCTTCTACTTTTTTTAGGTTTTTCACCATAAGAATGATTCACTTCTCTCGCAAGCTCTCCTACTTCCTCTGTCATTCGAGCAAGCATGGAAAGTGGGGAAAAGTAACCTTCTTTAAATTGGCCGATGTATTGATCCACTTCTTGTTGCATCGTTTGCATATCTTTTTTTGGTCGTCATTACGTCAACTCCTTTGCCTCAATACTTGATGGTATTTGATACCATGTCTAATTTCAACTATAATGTGGAAGTTATCATTATCTAGATCAAAAGGAGGAGTGGGCGTGTCTTATTGGTTAATGCATGCGAAACGCATTTTCTTTATTCTTCTCGGATGTGCGCTCGTTTCCTTCGGACTTGTCTATTTTAACATGGAAAACAGCTTAGCTGATGGCGGTTTTACAGGGATTACGCTAATTCTCTATTTTGTTTGGTCAATTGACCCTGCCATTTCAAACATCGTTTTGAATATCCCTATGTTTATTTTAGGCTACCGCATACTCGGGCGTACCTTGTTCGTCTACACAATTATTGGAACTCTTGGTATTTCATTATTTCTATGGATTTTTCAAGAATTCCCTGTCATTTACTTACCACTACAAGATGACTTAGCACTCGCAGCGCTTTTCTCTGGTGTTTTTATCGGCACTGGACTTGGCATCGTGTTTCGAGTCGGCGGAACGACTGGTGGTGCCGATATTATTGCCAAACTCGGATTTAAGTACTTTGGCTTGAGTATGGGCCGTACACTGTTTATGGTCGACGCAGTCGTAATCGCCAGTTCACTCGTTTACTTAGACTATCGTCAAGCGATGTACACACTCGTTGCCGTGTTTGTAGCCGCAAGAGTCATTGATTTCATTCAACAAGGTGCCTATTCAGGTAAAGCCGCCTTTATTATTTCTGAGAACACAGGCGCAATTGCAGATGCCATTCTTATGGAAATGGACCGAGGGGCAACGATTTTAACCGGACGTGGTTCATTTACGGGTAAAGAAAAAGAAGTGCTTTATTGTGTTATTGCAAGAAATGAGACGGTTCGCTTAAAAAATCTCGTTGAAAAAAACAGACCCCCACGCATTTATTACAATTTCTAACGTGCAAGATGTGATGGGTGAAGGATTTACACTTGATGACAAAAAGCAGCCATTGCCTTAAAAGAAGAGCCCAATCTGTTGAGATTGGGCTCTTTCTTCTTAATCATTGTTTGCCATCACGTACATTAGAATGAAACGAACGAGTTCTAATACCGCAACGAGTGCACCTGCAACGTACGTTAACGCTGCAGCGTTTAAAACTTTCTTCGAGCTTTTCTCTTCGTCATTACGGATGATTCCACTTGCAACCATCTGCCCCATCGCCCGGTTTGATGCATCAAACTCAACAGGCAACGTGACGAGTTGGAAGACAACTGCTGCAGCCATGAAAATAATACCGGCTAAGAGCAGTTGCGACATGCCTAGAAGCATACCTGCAATGATGAAAATAAACGAGAAATTCGAACCGAAACTCGCAAACGGTACGAGTCTAGAACGCAGACGCATAAAGCTGTAGTCTTGTGCATCTTGAATAACGTGTCCCACTTCGTGGGCTGCTACGGCATTTCCAGCAATCGATGTACCGTAATAGTTATCTTCAGATAAACGAACCGCTTTCTTTGACGGGTCGTAATGGTCCGTTAACTTCCCTTTAACAGGCTCTACTGTTACATCGTAAATCCCATTGTCTTGCATGATTTTCTGTGCGACTTGAGCACCTGTCATGCCCGAGCTGCTCTGTTTTTGAGAAAATTTATTAAACGTTGATTTCACTCGCATTTGCGCATAGATTGGAATGATTAAAATCAAAGCAAAATAAATTAAAAATGCTCCTAAACTACCAAACATGTTTGCACCTCCACACACTTCCTTATTGACTAGTTTACAAAACCTAGTCGTTCATCGTCAACAAATCAGCCTCGTTCTCGATCTTTTTGACCTTTGTACTTTCTGACGCCAACATACGTTAAAGATGCAACAATTGCTGAACCGACCATAATAATAACACTGATTAGTGAAGGGTCATTTTCTTTCTCTTCCATGTTGTACAATCGTGTAATCTCAAAAACGAGCGCCTTGAAAAAAAGGTTCCGCTTCATCCCCTTCTACGAGGCGGTGTCTGTGGTCTGTCATAAACTGTAACAATGACCGCAACTCTTCTTGTTCTGAAGGCGTTTTCCTTAGCATCATGGCAGCTTGGACTTTATGAAATTCTAACGTCCACTCGTTCCACAAACGTTGAAACAATACCGAATCATCGCGCTCTACCGCTTTTCGCACGTCTTCAAGTTGTCCGAGCACATCATCTCGTGTTTCTAACCACTTCGGCTCTTCTGGGTGAATGACGGCATTGATTAAGTAAAAGAACCGATGTGCTTCGCGTACTCGTTCTTCATGAGGCAAGCTTGTACTCGTTAATGCTTGTTCCATTCTCTCATAGCTTGTCACTAGAATGCTCAGATCATGTATGTCTAAAGAGACCGCACTATAGTCTGCATCCGTTATCGGCTTTGACATTTCCTTTAAGGTCTTTCGAGCTTGTTCATACTGCTTTTCAGTAACGTCTCGCAAGACGTCTTCGGCTTGGACGTGTAGATGCACCCACTCCTCGCGATCATCTTCTGCCGCAATGGTCGCATCTGTTGTCATCGCAAAGCTTAGTAAGAACAACGCACCGAATAGAAACATTATCCTTCTATGCACTGCAAAGCCCCCTCTCTTGTCCCATTACAAAATCTTATGTAGAAAAGGACAAGAGTAGACCTGCATTCATTATCGAGGCAACTTCAAATGATAACGATCACTGCGAATATTAAACCAGTAGACGATGAACACACCGAGTAAACCTAACCAAAATGTGAAATACCCAATCACATCGATGTGTGGCATGAGTACACTATGCACGCCCGGGTGCATACCAAACACGTAATCAATAATATCGTTGTGTACCGTCCATACAGCAGCTGCGATTAAATGCCACGGCTTAATCCGATAATACGGTAAAAACAACAGCGCTTGTATCGCCATTCCCGCGTGTGATGCGATGAGCATGTAATTCTGCCACGTAAGTGTCGCCCCCATCGCACCTGCACCCACATTCATAAACACAGCCCAAATGCCGTATTTAAAAAGTGTAACAGCCGCAAGCGCCTCTAATAAGCCTGAGTTTTTACGTAGCAATAACACCGCTAAAACCGCTGTAAAAAAAACAGGCTAGCAGTCGGGCTATCTGGTACAAACGGTATGAAGATCGTTGGTGTAACGAGCAATTGACTTTCATACCAAACAAAGCCATATAACGTTCCGAGCGCATTTATAATAAACAACGCCCATAATCCGAACGGGTGACCTACGACATGAATTAATGTGCGAATCATATTTACGGCCTCACTTTACTAACATAATGCAGAAAGAGCTGACATACATGTCAGCTCTTTCTTAGTAGATCGCTTAAGCGTCTGCTTCTTCGTCTTCTTCAGCATCCTCGCCGTTTTCTTCTTCTGCACCTTCTTCAGATTCTTCATCATCTGTTTCAGCGCCTTCTTCTGAACTTCCTTCTTCAAGTACGTATTCTGCAAGAATCAATAATTCTTCTTCAGAACCGTCTTCAAGGTCGTAAATCGGTGGCATTTCACCAATACCTTCAACTGCAATTTGTGCAATACCTTCAGCATCGTAGCCGAGGTCATAAAGGTCTGGTCCCATGGCTGTACCTTCCATGTTATCACCGTGACACGATATACAGGATTCTTCTACGTACATGTCATACCCTTGATGACTCGTATCGATCTCTCGTACGTCGTCATCGATTGATGCAGCGCCACCCCATTCGTGTTGGTCGCCTGCTTCCCAAGTTAAGTATGCTACAGACATGAAACCGAGGAGCATCATCCCTGTTGCAATTGGACGCTTAGAAAGACGTCGCTCTGGTCCTTTATCAAGCCAAGGTGCAAGTAATAACGCACCAAACGCAAGACCAGGAATAACAACAGTTCCGAGGATCGTTAAGTTACCAGCTGCTGCAGGATACTTTAAGAGTTGGTATAGAAATAAGAAGAACCAGTCCGGAACAGGAATATATCCAGTCGCATTCGGATCGGCAGGCTGCTCAAGCGGAGCCGGGTGGGCAACCGTTAAGCAGAGAAAGCCGATGAGGAATACAGCACCGACGAGCCATTCTTTCAATAAGTAGTTCGGAAAGAATGCCTCAGTTTTGCCGGGGTACTCCGAATAATCTTTAGGTGTATTATTCATCCGATGTTCGCGAGCAGGAATTCTCGAGTCTCCGACAAACTTCATACCTTTACCGCGTTTCATCTGTTCCCCTCCTTTGATGTTAATTGAGGGGCAATCTCACTAATTCCTATAGTGGACCGGAGATGCCCTGTCTACGAATCATAATAAAGTGAACAGCTATTAATCCAAGTAAAGCCCCTGGCAAGAAGAATACGTGAATCGCAAAGAATCGTGTTAACGTTTGCGCACCAATGACTTCCCCACCGGCAATTAATGTTTCTAGCGTATCCCCGATAACGGGAACGCTGGCGACAATTTCAAGCGTTACTTGAGTTGCGAAATAAGCTTTCATATCCCAAGGAAGTAAATACCCTGTTAAACCTAATGCTAAAATCACGAAAAAGATAAGTACACCGACAACCCAGTTGATTTCTCTAGGTTTCTTGTATGAGCCGGTAAAGAAAACACGTAAAGTATGCAGGAACATCATGACAATAACGACGCTGGCACCCCAATGGTGCATCCCGCGAACGATCATACCAAATGCTACTTCACTCTGTAAGTATTCTACCGACGCGTGTGCATTAACAATGTCCGGAACGTAATACATTGTAAGGAACATTCCGGAAAGAATTTGAATAACGACAGTAAAAAAACGTCAAGCCACCAAAGCAGTAGACAAACGCCGAGAAATGATGTCCCGGGTTTACATGCTCAGGCACTTCATGATCGGCGATGTCACGCCAAATTGGCGTAATATCGATACGGTCGTCGATCCAATCGTAGATACGTTGTAACATCCTTCGTGCCCCTCCTACTGTTGTGGTTGTGGCCGCCCAACATAAATTACGCCATCACGAATTTCGGTATCATAACGATGTAGCGGCTCTGTTGGCGGTGTGCCTGGCACATTCGTTCCGTCGATCTCAAACCGTCCGAAGTGGCACGGGCAGAAAAATTGATCTGGATTGTTCTCATCGCCACCAAAGTTAACTGTACAACCAAGGTGTGTACATGTTGGAGACAATGCAATAACTTCATCGCCGCTCAAATATGCCCAAACCGTGTCTTCCATCGTTTGTGTAACCCAGCCATCTTCTACTTCATACGTTAAAGAAAAGGCTTGTGGCTCTTCTGTTAGATCGGAAAGCGCTGTTAACTCATTCATGTCGCCGGCAGCATCGGCTTGCAGAATTGGATCTACCGCAAAACGAACCATAGGCATGACCATTGCAGCACCCATGAAACCGCCTACACCCATGAGCGTATACGTTAGAAATTGACGTCTTGATACGTTGTGATTTTTCTCACTCACTTAAGTTCCCCCCCTACGTTGCAAAATCAATGCAAATTTTGCACTGCGCAAGAGCTGATCAAGGGTAGTTGTGAAACCATTCACGCGTAAAACCATGACTCGCTCTCTTTCCATTTACAAGACTAAGACATATACATGATAGCGTAGGCGTTTTGGACATGTCAATCTTTTCACAAAGCTATTTTGAGAAATATATTAAAGACTGTCCTCTTTACGCCATTCTGCCATCACATCTGGAAGTAATTGCTGCATTTGGTCACGAATTGTTTTACTACGATAATTCGGGTCCAAGTGCTCAATTGGCAAATGTGGAATCCATAACAATAAGCCTGGTACTTGGTTTTCTAGTTGCTTTAATGCAGGGTCACTCGTCATCCAGATCACATGGTTTTTGCCATCTTTTTTTGAAAGCATCCGCCCACATGCCTAAGCGTTCCCCAATCTCTGTTACCGATTCACTAGACAAATACATAAGTGGAGGCAGTTGCATGAGCCTTCCTCTAAATTGCTTTTCCATTTCCATCGTTACGAGAGAAATGTATTCTCCCATGGCAACCTTCTGTCTTAAGTCATCGTCTAGCGCTACAGGTAACAACGGGACGAGCATCGTATCAACATAGGCTTTTGACTGTTGATACGTATCGATATCACTCGTTTGAAAACGCATCTTACCACTCCTCTTCTTGCAACGAATGTACGTACATTCTTAGTTGTTGATTATCTTCTTGTAAAGCTAATGCGCGTTTAAATGCAATCATTGCTTCTTCACGTTTACCATTTTCAAGTAACAAGTACCCGTACTCTTCCATCGCTAGTCCATCCGAAGAAAGGTATTCCTGTACTTGTTCAAACAAAACTAGCGCACCTTCTACATCATCATCTAATTGCTTTGCTTTGCCTTCGTAATATAAAAACAGCGGATCTTCTTCTCCACTCGTTTTCAAACGATCAATCAACGTCATAATTCCTTCGGCATCTTCTTGTTCATAATACAGTTCTAGAAGTTGCGAAGCGGCTTTATGGTTCGCTGGATTTAAATCAAGCACACGTAGATAAGCACGTGTCGCTTCGTCAGTTGCACCTGTTGTTTGGTTTAGATGTCCTTCTTTTAAATACAACTGTTCATTTTCTTCATCTTGAATGAGACCTGCTCGTGTGAGTTCTAATGCCTTGTCAGCGTTCCCTTCTTGCTCATACGCTTCAATTAACGGTACGTAAAGACTCGTAAAGGCAGGGTCTCGCTCGGAGTGCTTCCAACTGTTCAATGGCAGTCTCCGTCATTCCAGCTTGAAGGGCAGTAAACCCATAACCGAACAACGCTCTCGGCTCAGCACGTTCATCAACCGCATCTTCGTAGTAATTGAGAGAGGTCTCCCATTCACCTGTATTGCTATAACTTTCTGCTAGCAACAAGTTCATGTTCGCTTCCTCAGAGGAAAACCCATGTTCAATCGCTTGCTTCAAATACGGGATTGCCTTCTGGTAGCTCCCTTGTTCAACATAGTAACTTCCGATACCTGCAAGTAGAACCGGCTCTTTTGGAGCAACTTCCATCGCTTTGAATAGCTTTTGTTCAGCTACTTCTTCTAATCCTTGCAATTGATACAAGTCTGCAAGTAACATTTGTGCTTCTACATAAGCATGGTCTCTTTGGTCAATGTTCTCTAGACTCGTAATTGCCGTCTCTTCTTCATCAAGGTCAATCGCAGCCTCTGCTTTTAACGTAAGTAAGCTTCCTTCGTTCGGAAACTTCACGAGTAGTTCATCAATCATCGCCATGCTTTTTTTGTGCATGTCCAAGTTCTTGATAAATCGCGGCTACTTGAAACTGTGTATCGTCATCTTCATGATTTTCAAGCGTGCTAAGAATCGTTAAGCCTTTCTCAACATCGCCTTCTTCAATGAGTTGTACAGCTTCCATTAGCTGCTCTTGCATACAACCCCTCCATTACCGATCTAAATTCCTTCTTAATTATAGCAAAAACCTACGAACAATGGCTACGTTTGAACGTTACAAGGAAGTGAACAATTGGTCATTCTTCCATATTTTTTTGCTATAAGTAAAATGATAATGAGCATCGTAGCAAAACTTGTTCACAAAATCAAAAAAAACAACAAAAAAAAGCCCGAATCACAAAGCGTAAACGCTTACAATTCGGACCGAGCAAAATAGCGCTCTAGATTATGGATAGGAGTGGAGAGAAACCATACGCTAACTATTAGTATACGCAACTTCTTAAAAAGGTCAAGGGGTTTTCAGAAAAATTATTATTTTATTTTATAAAGCCCTCCGCCGTGTTGTGTGGAGGGCTTTCATTCTAGCGTGACAAGTCTTTGAGCATATCAAAAAAAAGTTCGGGTAAGAAACAGCAACCGCCTCTTTACGCAAGATTGTCGTCTCTCCTTCTGCAATGAGGTTTGCAATCGCAAACGCCATCCCGATCCGATGATCGCCAAATGAATCTACACGAGCCGCATGAAGAGGCGTCGGACCGTTGATGATCATGCCGTCATTCGTAGACGTCACATCTGCACCCATCTTCACGAGTTGGTCGACAACCGTATCAATACGATTCGTTTCTTTGTATTTTAGCTCTTCTGCATCTTTAATAATCGTTTTACCTTGTGCTTGTGTGGCAAGCACTGCAAGAACTGGAATTTCGTCAATCAAACGTGGGATGAGTTCCCCATCGATTGTCGTAGCGCTTAACTTCTTATATTGTATCGTCAAATCCGCGACAGGTTCGCCGCTCTGTTCACGTTCATTAGATACCGTCAATTGAGCACCCATCTTTTTAAGTACATCAAGAATACCTGCTCGCGTCGGATTAATTCCTACATTTTGAATCGTGACTTCGCTGTTAGGAACAATCGCTGCTGCAACGAGCGGAAATGCCGCTGAAGAAATGTCTCCTGGGACGTTCACAACTCTGCCCCCTTGAAGTGATTGACCACCCTCAATTGAGACACCTGTCTCTGTTATAGTTAAGTTTACACCAAAGGCTTGTAACATACGTTCAGTATGGTCTCGAGATCGATGAGGCTCAAGCACGGTTGTGACCCCTTTTGCCTGAAGGCCAGCTAACAAAATACTACTTTTCACTTGGGCACTCGCAACCGGCGACGTATGCGTAATGCCTGTTAAGTTTCCTCCTCGTACAGAAAGAGGAGTTAAGTTCGCTTCATCACGTCCATCAATCGTCGCGCCCATCGACTTTAAAGGCTTCGTAACCCGCCTCATCGGTCGTTTCGCAATCGATTCATCTCCTATAACGGTTTGGTAAAAAGGAAGACCTGAAAGAATGCCTAGCATTAAACGGATCGTTGTGCCTGAATTCCCAACATCTAGCACTTCACTTGGCTCAGTAAGTCCATCAATCCCTTTTCCGTGAACGATAATCTCATCGTCAACTTGCTCAATGTGAACACCAAGTTGCTTGAAACACTGAATCGTACTTAAACAATCTTCTCCCATTAAAAAACCACGAATCGTTGTCGTTCCTTTTGCAATACTTCCAAACATCACGGCGCGATGTGAAATCGACTTATCGCCGGGCACAGTAATCGTACCGCTTAAGCTTCTTACATCAGTTTGATTTTGTTCTACACTCACTCGTCTCAACTCCTATTCGCCAACGTATGTCGTAAATTTATGACTTTGCAAACACGCTTCTGCACGCGATCGTTCTTCAACCGAGCGGAATGACAATCGTAAAACACCCATAATGTCTTCTCTCGCTTCAATAATTCGGATGTTCGTAATGCTAATCTCGCATTCTGCTAAATAACCGGTAACGTCAGAGATGACACCAGGGTGGTCAGGAACGTCAACATATAAGTCATTTAACGTTGGGATTGCGCCTGCCTTCTTCACCGGCAGTCCATCGCGGTGACGCTTTGCATCGGCAAAGAATGCATGCAGACCATTAGCATCCGCAGCTTTAATCAGCTCGGTTACACGCTCCATATCGTCTCGCCATTCTTCCATCATCGTTTGCAATACGTCTTTGTTGTGCAATAAAATGTCTCGCCACATAATTGGATTTGCAGAAGCAATACGGGTAATATCTTTAAACCCACCTGCTGCTAAGTTCGTAATCATCGGGTGCTCTTCTTCTAACCCTTTTAATTGATGCACGAGAGCTGATGCAACGATATGTGGCAAGTGACTAACACTTCCCGCCATCACGTCATGGCTTTTTGCGTCCATTGTCACAAACTTCGCATTTGAACCTTCTAATAGCTGTTTTAAGTGCTCAGTTGCGTCCTCACTCTCTTGATTTTCAGATGGAACGAGAACATAAAATGCATTTTCGAACAAATCTGCTCTAGAACCGTGAACACCACTTTTGTGAGAACCTGCCATCGGGTGTCCACCGATAAAGACAACCCCTCGCTCAACCAACTTCTCTGCGGCTTTCATAACCGTTAACTTCGTACTACCAACGTCAGTAATCACGACGTTGTCTTTAAGTTCGACATCGAGTAATTGATTACTGATGATCTCAACGGTTTTCGATACAGGCGTTGCAATCACGATTGTATCTGCGACTTCTGCCGCCTCTTTAATTGATGTCGATTGCTCATCAATTACATCAAGCAACTTCGCATGTTCCAATGTTCGTTCGTCCAAATCAACACCAATCACTTTATGCTGTTGATTGCTCTTTTTAATGGCTTGTGCAATGGAGCCTCCAATTAGCCCCATCCCAATAACCACGACTGTTTGACTCAAAGTGATTATCCCCTTAATTGCCCTACGTAAACGTAGGGCATCTTGATTGGTTTATACGATAACGTCCTCAAAAGCTGTAATAAACTGATCATTCTCCTCTTTCGTTCCAAGAGAAACACGAATGCACGAAGGAAAACCGAGTGGTACTCCAGAACGAATGATGATCCCTTTTTGCATGAGCGCTTGAAAAACGTCATTGCCGTTCTTTTTCAGGTCCACGAGTAAAAAGTTCGTTTGACTCGGGAACACGTAATATCCTTTGTCTTCAAAAAACGTTCGAATTCGATCCCGTTCAACTTTGTTCTTCTCAAAACATGATTGAACAAATGCTTGATCAGAAAGCGCACGAACAGCTGCTTCTTGAGCAAATGTTGTCGTATTGAACGGCGGACGAATCGGTTCAACTTGACGAATAAAGTCTGCTTGACCGACAGCAAATCCAAGTCGAAGGTTCGCTAATCCATACATTTTAGAAAACGTACGTAAGAGCAGTAAGTTTGAAAAGCGATCAAGTAGTGGAAGCGTATTTGGATAATCAGACGCTTCTACATACTCTAAATAAGCTTCATCACTTACGACAAGTACATTCTCTGGAACGCGCTCTAAAAAGCTAACGAACTCCTCTTCGTTTATGTAGTTCCCTGTCGGGTTATTCGGATTACACACCCACACAATCCGTGTATCTTCGTTGATTGCAGCGAGCATCCGCTCCAAATCGTGATCGCCTTCTGCTGTTACTGGTACTTCGATCACTTCAGAGCCTTCAACCGTCGCATTGTGTTTATATTGTGAAAATGAAGCGTTGCCATGACACTATTCGTCCCAGATCCAAGCATTGCACGACATAAAAATAAAATGACTTCATCAGATCCTGCACCGAACAGCAGTTGATCCTCGCCAACTTGTAAATGCTCAGAAACCGCTTTACGAATCGTCGCTGCATGTCCATCTGGATAAATTTGCGTCATTTTTGGCGCTGCCAAAAACTCAGAAACTTTCTCTGAAACCCCATAAGGATTTTCATTGGATGCGAGCTTAATGACTTCAGTTAAACCATATTGCTCTTTTACAGCTTCAATTGGTCTTCCTGGCTCATACGGCGTCAACTCATTCATCGATTGCTTTAATGTAATCTTCAACGGTTCATCACCTTCCACGTACCTAAGAATTAAAAAGTGAGAAGAAATTCTCCTCACTTTTGTATTTGTTCTATTTTACGATGAAACGAGCGATTGAACAAATGTTTTTATTTGTAAAAGCGCTTTTGATCGTTGATGAGGATCACGTAACATCGTTTCATATTTTTCAATTTCCTTAACAATTCTCGAACCGACAACGGCTCCGTACCCTTGTGTATGCAAGCGAGCAACATGTTCTCGTTTAGAAACACCAAATCCAACTGCAAGGGGCACGCTACTTGACTCACTCGCGGCCGTAATAAACGTATCTAGCCTATGATCGAACTCTTCTCGTACTCCCGTGACTCCTAAGCTTGAAACACAGTACAAAAAGCCTTGTGCTTCTTTCGCGATCCGTTTGACACGTTCATTCGATGTTGGAGCGACGAGTGAAATCAAGACATTGCCATATTCATTGCACGTTTTCTTCATTTCATCATTTTCTTCATATGGAAGGTCAGGGACGAGCCAACCGTCGACCCCTGCCTCACTCGCGGCTTTCACTGCATCGTGCAGGCCATACTTTAAAATTGGATTAACGTAACAAAACAATACGATTGGAATTTGAATTCCCGCTGCTCGGATTTGCCGTACTGTATCGATGACCGTCTGCAACGACGTGCCTTCTTGTAACGAACGATTTGCTGCCGCTTGAATAACAGGACCGTCCGCTAATGGATCTGAATACGGTACACCTAATTCGAGAATATGCGCACCTGACTCTTCAAGCACTCGGGCGAGATCAATCGTCACTTCAATCGTAGGGTCACCTGCAACGATATAGGGGATAAACAATTGGTCATTGTTGTTCGCTGCTGCCTCAACTCGGTTCATCATGACTCTCCCCCTTTATCATCACTCAATACGCTACGAATCGTATCAACGTCTTTGTCACCACGACCTGATAAACAAATAAGAACCGATTGATCACTATTCATCGTACTCGCTTTCTTCAACGCTAACGCAACGGCGTGCGCACTTTCAATCGCGGGTAAGATCCCCTCAGTTTGCGTTAACTTCACTAACGCATCAATCGCTTCAGCATCAGTAATCGCTTCGTAATGTACCCGCTCTTCATCTTTCAAGTAAGCGTGCTCAGGACCGATACCTGGATAATCTAAGCCGGCAGAGATGGAATACGGTTCTATAATTTGACCGTGTTCATCTTGAATCAAATACGTTAACGACCCATGGATGACCCACGATCGCCTTTTGATAGGGTTGCCGCATGTTCAGGCGTCTCAATTCCTTTTCCTCCAGCTTCAGCACCATACAACTGAACAGTCGGTTCATCAAGGAAACTTGTAAACATACCAATCGCATTGCTACCTCCACCAACACACGCAACGACGGCATCTGGTAATTGTTCCATTTGTCGTTTTGCTTCGTCACCAATTACCCGTTGAAATTCTCGTACCATATAAGGATACGGGTGTGGTCCAACGACCGAGCCGATTAAATACATCGTGTCATCAACGTGAGACACCCAATAGCGAATGGCTTCGTTCGTCGCATCTTTTAGCGTCTTTGATCCGCTTGTTGCTGGAACGACTTCTGCTCCTAGCAATTCCATACGAAAGACATTTAGCTTTTGGCGCTCCATGTCTTTCTCACCCATAAAGATCTTGCACTCAAGGCCATATTTCGCAGCGACAGTTGCTGTAGCCACACCGTGCTGACCAGCTCCAGTTTCTGCGACGATCTTTGTTTTGCCCATTCGCTTTGCGAGTAGCGCTTGTCCGATGGCATTGTTAATTTTGTGCGCACCAGTGTGGAGCAAATCTTCACGCTTCAAATAAATCTTCGCGCCTCCAACTGTTTCTGAAAGTCGTTTCGCATACGTTAGAGGCGTTTCTCGTCCTGCATATTCTCTTAAAACCTCTTCATATTCTGCTAAAAAAGCGTCATCTACAAGCGCTTCTTTAAGACCTGCTTCTAGTTCTTCAAGAGCTGCCATCACTGTTTCTGGAACGTACTTCCCCCCGAAGGCCGTATCTTCCTTTATGATCCGGATAAGACTGTTGCATAATCTCCCACCTGCCTCATGATGCTTTTCATTTTACTATCGTCTTTTTTTACCTTCAGTTTCAATACCACTCGACACGTCGATGCCATCTGGTTGCATTTCTAGCAATTGTTGTACGTTGTGTTCATGAACACCACCTGCGATATACAGGGGTACGTTTAATTGTTTTGCAAAGTGAATATACGTGGGTGCCTTTTTCCAATCAAACGTTTGCCCAGTACCACCTCGCTCGGTTTTCGTGCCTGCATCTACGATAAAACCATCAACTATAGGCGCATATGCACTCATTAAATCTAGTGTATTCCGATCGTGACGAAGTGCTTTTACGACGTGTTTCTCTGTTTTTTTTCTGAATGTCTTTAATGAAACTTACAGTTTCTTCACCGTGAAATTGTAAAACATCAAAATCAACCGTCTCAAGTAGCTCATGCACGTCTTCCTCTGTAGGGTTCACAAGCACTGCGAACGTTTCACAAAAGGCGTACGGACCGTCTTTCATCCATTCAGCAACGTCTATCGCTTGCACTTGACGTTGCTGCTTGCAAACACAAACCCTAACCCATTCGCACCGGACAAATAAGCATTTTTCACATCTTCACTCGAGCGTAACCCGCAATATTTAACGTAAGTTTGCATGAATGGCACCTTCTTTTAATTGAGGGATTGTCTCTGTTGGTGAACCGTTCGTGACGAGATGCTCACCGACTAACATTGCATCTGCACCTGCTTGCACAATTTGCTCTACATCTTGCTTTTTATGAATACCGCTCTCACTAACAACAAAACAGTCTTTCGGAATATGCTTGACTAACTGCTCTGTTACGTCCAGTGATGTTTGAAATGTCTTCAAATCACGGTTGTTAATGCCAAGTAAACGAGGATTGCTATAGGCCAACACGTTCTCTAGCTCTTCCAAATTATGAACCTCAACTAAAACGTCAAGTCCGAGGTCATTTGCAATTTTCGTATACGCTTCAATTTGTTTGCCGTCTAAGACCGCTGCAATTAATAAAATCGCATCGGCCCCAATCGAAGCACTTTCAAAAATTTGCCGCTCATCGATGATGAAGTCTTTTCGAAGAACAGGAATGTTCGTGACCGCTTTTACGACTTGTAAGTCTTGATTTGTTCCTTTAAAAAAAAGGCGTGTCTGTTAATACCGAAATTGTATCTGCCCCACCTGATTCATACAGCTTCGCTTGAGACAAAATGTCCATTCCTAATGCTAAATCACCTTTGGAAGGAGACGCACGTTTTATTTCAGCAATTAAACCGACACCCGTCTGTTCCTTACCGTCTTTTAACGCTTGATAAAATCCACGTGTCGGTTTTTCTTGCCGTTCAAATTGTGCGGGTAGCGTTTTGATCGATTCACGTTTCTTTGCGATAATTTGTTCAAGCATGTGCTTTCTCCTCCTCACGTAATTGTTGTAATTGGGCGAGTGCTGATTTACTATTTATCGCTTCATTTGCAATCAATACACCTTCTTGTATGCTTTTCGCTTCACCCGTTACGTAAAGTCCTGCAGCCATATTCAAAACGAGAATGTCGTGTGCTCCGGTTGTTGACGTGCCGTTAAAGATGCTTTGAATGATCTGTGCACTATCATCGATTGTTTTTGCTTCAATCGCTTCTAAAGATGCACGCTTCAACCCGAACATTTCAGGTGTTACAGTATAAGACGTAATGTTCCCCTCATTTAACTCCGTGACATAGGTAGCACCTGTGATCGTCATTTCGTCCATACCGTCTTCACCGGTTACAAACAATGCCCGTTTCGTACCGAGTCGCTTTAGTACGTGAGCCATTTTCTTTCCGTATTCAGCGTCCCATACACCGACAACTTGATAGTTTGCACGTGCTGGATTTGTTAACGGACCTAACACATTAAATACGGTACGAAAACCAAGGTTTTTACGGATCGGCGCAACATGTTTCATTGCCGTATGAAATAAAGGTGCGAACAAGAATACGAGCTGTTGTGATGAAAGAATGTGTTTTGCGTCACTATGATCATTGACAATCGGGACGTTTAATTTCTCAAGCACATCTGCACTTCCGCTTTTCGATGAAACGAAGCGGTTGCCGTGTTTGGCGACTTGAATGCCACACGAACTAAGTCCAATGGCAGCCGCAGTTGAAATGTTAAACGTAGAATGACCATCTCCACCCGTCCCACACGTATCAAGAACGTTGTGCGTTCCTAAATCTACGTGCTTGCTTAAACCCCTCATCGCTTTCGCAAACCCTGTTAATTCTTCAACCGTTTCACCACGTAAACGCATCATCGTGAGTAAGCTGGCGACTTGAGTCGGCTCTGCTTCTCCACCCATCACCTCTTGCATCACGTCTTCAGATTCCTGTTCTGATAACGTTTCGCCTTCAATCATTTTATTTAGCATACGTTTAATCACCAGTGATCGCCCCTTTTTCCAACATCGTCTCCGCAGTTTGAATCGCGCTGAATAAAGCTGATGCTTTGTTAATTGACTCTTCATATTCCTCTTCAGGAATTGAATCAGCAACAACACCGGCACCCGCTTGGACAGTTGCCACTCCCTCTTCAAAAACAACCGTTCGAATCGCAATGCAAGAATCGATTTCTTCGTTGTAACTCATGTACAAGATTCCACCGGCGTATAGTCCTCGATTCGTGGGCTCTAACTCATTTAAAATCTCCATTGCCCTTACTTTCGGAGCACCAGACAACGTTCCAGCAGGATAGCCTGCAATGAGAGCTTCCATCGGATGAATGTCGTTACGTAACTTCCCTTTGACAATTGAAACTAAGTGCATGACGTGAGAGTACATTCCAACTTCCATCATCTTCGGTACGTGGACACTGCCGTATTGAGCGACACGTCCAACATCATTGCGAGCGAGATCAATCAACATTTGATGTTCGGCACGCTCTTTCTCAGAATTAAGCATTTCTACTTTTAAGGCATCGTCTTCACTATCTGTTGAGCCTCGTTTTCTCGTTCCTGCAATTGGATGGATTTCTACTCCTTCTGCGCTTACTCCGACTAACTTCTCTGGTGAACTACCGACCACGGTCTTAGTACCAAGACGGATAAAAAATAGATACGGAGAAGGATTCATCTGACGCAACACACGGTAAACGAGAAATGGTGAAATGTCAGTTTCATATTGGAACCTTTGTGAGATCACCGCTTGAAACACGTCACCTGCAACGATGTAATCTTTCACTTTGTTAACAGCTGTTAGAAACTGCTCTTTCTCGAAGTTTGAAGAAATGGTCGACCAATTCGGTTTCACGCGTACGGGAAAATCAGGTTGGAAATCCGCTTTCTTCGGCTCACTCAGCTGTTTAACTAAACGTTCAATATACTCATTCGCTTCATCATATCGACCTTCTAGTGAATCGGAGTTCTCGCAATCCACGTAATGTACGATCATTAATTCCGCGGTTTTATGATCATACGCTAGAAGCGTTTGACAAAATAAAAAGTGAATCGGTTCATTCGCATCTGCTCGTTTTGTTGTTTTCTCAAAATGGCCAATGCTGTCGTAAGGTAAAACGCCAACCGCACCGCCTGGGAAGGGTAAGTTCGTATTTGTTGCTGGTGAAGGGTTTAAATAACGAAAAACATCTTTCCATACAGAAACAAAGTCGTCGCTACTCGAAATGACTTCATCATTACTTTGGAAATAAAACTGCTCTTCTTTTTCGATTAGCTCGTAATTGACGTTTAATCCGACAAAGGAGTAACGTGACCATTTCGATGTTTCTGCATTGCTTTCAAGAAGAAAAACCGCTTCTTCTTGCAATCTTTGAAAGATTTGGATAGGAGTAGTTGTGTCTGCGAACATTCGCTTCACAACAGGGACGAGACGATAACGGTCACATTCTTCTAGAAAATCCGTTAACGTACTATTCATTTGGCTGCACCTCTCTTAGAGAAGTGACGGAGGGGTTTGAAAAAAAACAAGAGGGGAAAAAAAGAAAAAGCTCATCCAATCAAATCGACGGATGAGCAGCATGTAATCATCATCTACCTCTGCTCTACTCAACTAAACTCCGCTCAACTCTTCTCGGCTCTTTGATCAAACATTATGCGTCTCTACGCATTATCAACTAAAACTCAATCTAAACTTAGTACCTAGCGTATGTGTTTCACACATTTTTGTCAATCTTTTTGTGCTAAATCAGGGCGAAGTTGAATCGCTTCATTATGAAACACGTGAACGATTTCACTCGCAGGAACGTCCGTATTTACGGTCATCATAATGCGAATGCAACGCTTTAACCCACTCGGGACGGGAATTTCAGTCGCACACATAACCGGTACATACGTCCACTCTTCACCTTCAAGCATACGTGTTGCTTTTGCTGGAAACGCTGCATTGATCTCTTCGGTAACTGTAAACCAAATGTGAGCAACATCGCTTGGCAACACATGATTTTCAGTCACCATTTCTTCTAAACACTTTCTCGTCTCTTCCCAAATGCTCTCTGCATCATTTTCCTTTACGGTCGTAGCCCCGCGAATTCCTCTCATCACGAAAAATGCTCCCCTTTGAATTGGTTTAAGTAGGTTTCAAACTCTTCTTTCGCTAACAAAATGACACTCGGTTTTTGAGATTCTACCAAGATCACGTCCGCAATTTGAGAATCTGTATTTTTCTTATCGGTTAACATCGATTGGATCATGAGCCACGTCCATCGTTTGCAAGGGCAAAAATGAGTACCCTAGCTTTTGCAACTGATGTAACTCATCGTCCACATGAATTGGCAGTGATGGATGAAGTTGTTTTGACAAGTACAATGAAAAAGCCATACCATTTACGACTGCTTCACCGTGTGTTAATGCGCCGTATCCACTCACCTGTTCGAGTGCATGAGCAATGGTGTGACCAAAGTTCAAATGCGCACGTACGCCTTTTTCACGCTCGTCAGCTTCAACAATCTTCGCCTTTACAGCAATGCTTTTACGAAGCACACTTGCTGTGATGTTCGTAACACCTGTGCTTTGCACATGATCAAGTAGTTGTTGATCTCCGATATAGCCATGCTTTAATACTTCCCCAAAGCCTGATAACCACTCTCGCTTCGGTAATGAATCAAGTAATGACAAATCATAAATAACAGCATCTGGCTGATGGAATGAACCGATCAAGTTCTTCCCGAGAGGATGATTGATTCCTGTTTTGCCACCAACACTGCTGTCGTGTGCTAAAAGCGTCGTAGGCATTTGCACAAATGAAATCCCACGCATATACGTACTCGCTAGAAAACCAGCAAGATCACCAACTACTCCCCCACCGAGCGCAATCACTACGCTACTTCGATCTAATTTCGCTTCAAGCATGGCAGTCATTGCTTGACTATACATCTCGAAACTTTTAGAAGCTTCTCCAGAAGGAATCACAAATGTTCCGACAATCTGATGTGCTGTAAGGTTTCTTTTTAATTGATCGAGATACAAGGGAGCGACGTCGTGTCAGTAATGACAAACAGTCGCTTCTTTTGTGACCCATAAATACGTTCTAAAATCGGTTCAGCTTCTTGTAAAAGCTGTTCACCCAGAAAAATTGGATAGCTTTGGTGCGTCGTTTTTACCGTGAGCGTTTCCATTAGAAACGGCTCGCTTCTTCAATGTGTGCATCTATTTGCTCTTTCAAGCGATCAAACCGGTCAGCACTAAACATTTCTAATAGACTGTTTGCTAATTCAAACGCCACGACATTTTCGCAAACGACCGCCGCTGCAGGAACTGCACAACTATCTGAACGCTCAATTGACGCTTCAAACGTTTCTTTAGAGTCGATATCGACACTTTTTAATGGTTTGTAAAGTGTTGGAATTGGTTTCATCACACCGTTAATCACAATCGGCATCCCCGTCGTCATTCCACCTTCAAAACCACCGAGACGATTCGTCGAACGCTTATAGCCTTCATCCTCATTCCAGTAGATCTCATCGTGCACTTGGCTACCTGGTAAGTTGGCCGCTTCAAAGCCGATCCCTACTTCGACTCCTTTAAACGCGTTAATGCTCATTACAGCTCCGGCAATTTTGCCATCAAGCTTGCGATCGTAATGAACATGACTACCAACACCTTGTGGCATACCCGTTGCAACGACTTGTACGACACCGCCGATCGAATCACCATTTTTCTTCGCTTCATCAATCGCTGTCTTCATTTGTTCAGAAGCTTCTTCATCAATGCAACGAACGGCTGAAGCTTCCGCACGCTCGATGAGTTCATCGATGGATTGATACGTTCCGCTCGCCTTCACACCACCGATGTTTACAACATGAACGCCAACCGTAATCCCAAGCTCTTTAAGAAGCTTCTTAGCAACACTACCAACCGCCACGCGCATCGTTGTCTCACGAGCTGAAGAACGCTCAAGAATGTTTCTCATATCACGATGATTGTATTTAATGGCACCGTTTAAATCCGCATGCCCAGGTCTTGGGCGCGTAATCGTTTTCGTTTGCACACGGTGCTCATCTTCTGCTTTTAAAGGTTCTGCACTCATCACTTGTTCCCAATGGACGTAATCGTCATTTGTGACGGTGAGTGCAATTGGAGCTCCTGTTGTCATGCCGTGACGCACACCGCTTGTGATCGTTACTAAATCCTTTTCAATCTTCATTCTTCTTCCACGACCATGTCCGCCCTGACGTCGTTTTAATTCAACGTTAATGTCTTCTTGTGTTAGCGGCAAGTGTGCTGGTACACCTTCAATAATCGTTGTCAATCCAGGTCCGTGTGACTCTCCAGCTGTTAAAAAGCGCATTTTCCTACCCCCGTTACGTTCGCACATTCTTTTTCTTTAATGCTTTTATGTATTAAATTATAGCATAGCGATTATTTCTCGTGAAGTGGTGTTTTCCGATAGATAAATGAACCGTATGTTTCTAATCCATAACGCTCTGGTGAAAAAAAATCTGCTCTGTACTACCAACAAACAGAAACCCTCCGTCTGTTAACGATGACACAAAACGTTTTAGAATGCGATCTTTCGCCTCTTCAGTGAAATAGATCAAGACATTTCGGCAAGTGATTAAGTGTACGCCCTTCATGTACGGATCATTTAGAAGATCGTGCTTTGAAAACGTGATCGACGTGCGATAACGGTCTTTGACCGTATAATTATCACCCTCATTATTAAAATACTCTGTCACTTCATGGGGCAACAGTTCGCGTAGCGATTTAGACGCATAGGTCGCACGTTTTGCTTTTAACAAAACCAACTCATCAATATCTGTTGCTATGATCTTTACATCTCGTTTAGGTTGGTCACTGAAAAGTGTACGTAACGTGTACGCTTCTTCACCAGTAGAACAGGCTGCACTCCAAATCGTTAACGCTTTGTTTTGAGCTACTAATTCAGGCAATACGAGGCGGCGAAGATCCATCCAGCGTTCGCGATTTCGGTAAAATTCAGATACGTTAATGGTGATTCGATCAATGAAACGTTTCTCCATCTCACCGTCCACAGTTAATCCTAACGTAAAGAAATCCTCATACGATAAAAATCCATACCGTTCATAAAATGAACGAGTTCTTCTCATCATTTGTTTTTGTTTGTACAACGACAAATCAATTCCGTACTTATGATGTACACGTTTTACAAAGAGGTTGTAATCTTCATGCATGAAGGTCTCCTTATAGTAAAAACCGGCCAACGTTAATTGACCGGTTTACTTCTTTATTTACCGAAGAATAGTGAAATCTCACGCTCAGCGCTCTCAGGAGAGTCAGAACCGTGAATTACGTTTTGACCAAGGTTTGTCGCGAAATCTCCGCGAATTGTTCCTGGAGTTGCATCTTTCGGGTTTGTTGAACCCATCATCGTACGAGCGTTAGAGATCACGTTCTCGCCTTCCCAGATCATTGCGAATGCAGGACCAGAAGTGATGAAGTCAACAAGCTCACCGAAGAAAGGCTTGTCGCTATGCTCACCGTAATGAGCTTCAGCAGTTTCTTTAGGGATTGTCATTAGTTTTGCTTCTTTAAGTGTGTAACCACGCGCTTCAAAACGGCTTACAATTTCTCCGATTAACTGACGCTTTACGCCGTCAGGTTTTACCATAATAAATGATTGTTCCATGTACAGTGCACTCCTCTATTGTTCGATCTCGTAAAAGTCGGGTAAACTACCCGCATTATAGTATATCATCTCTTTAAAAGAGTTTAAACCTATTAAAAATGTCTTGTCCCGATATACGTCGCAATTTCAGACAATGATTTCACCGCTGGAATTTGTGGTAACGTATCAAGCGTTTCATAAGCCTTCTTTAAATAGCGTTCACTAAGTGCTTTTGAGTACTCAATCCCGCCACTCTCTTTAATCAATTGAAGAAGTTCAGTGAGTTCTTCTTGATTAGGAAGCTCTCCTTGGAACGCTAATTCAATCTTCGCTTTGATCTCTGGATTATGATGCATCGCGTACAATGCTGGTAGCGTCACGTTCCCTTGCAAAAGATCGCCGCCTGCAGGCTTTCCTAATTCTTCTTCTGTCCCTGTAAAGTCAAGAACATCATCAATAATTTGATACGCCATGCCTACTTGATAGCCGTAGCGATAGAGCGCACGTTGTTCTTCGCGACTTGCACCAACTGCCATTGCTCCAAGTTCGCAGCTGCCTGCAATAAGCAATGCCGTTTTCCGTTTAATACGTCTAAAGTACGTTTTAATGTCTTGGTCCCAAACGTATTGATAACGAATTTGTTCAATTTCGCCGATGACCATTTCATGAATAACTTTAGACATCGCTTGATGAATTCGCTCATCATCGAAAAACGTCGCACTTTCAACCGCTTTCGCAAATATGTAGTCTCCTGTATACATCGCTACGCGGTTATCGTACTTCGCTTTAACCGTCTCTTGTCCGCGGCGAAGTTCCGCATCATCAATCACATCATCATGCACGAGAGAAGCCATATGAATAAGCTCAAGTGATACACCGATGTGCTTTAAGCGATGAATATCATAGTCTCCGAACTTCCCAGCTAGAAGAACAAATACGGGTCGAATTCGTTTACCGCCTGCTTGTAAAAGTTGTAACGTTGCATCCTTTAGAACAGGGTGGGCATTGGAAACCGCAGTTGCCATCTCTTGTTCGATTTTATGAATGTCAGCACGTAAATACATATATAGGTCTGCTAGTTTCATGACCATCTAGTCCCCTTCAAGTAATAGAGTGAATGCCGGTTTTAATGTCCCATACATTCAAATGATCGATTTTTTGATCTAAAAAGCCTTCTTCGTGCAGCAATTGGTAAAAGTAAAGCAACCCTCGTTGGTCTTCTTCTAAGAAGTGATAACGTAAGTTTGTAAAATATTGCTGCCAAAAACGTTCTGTTCCACCGTAATCGTTTGTCACCGTTTTTGCAAGCTCAGCATAATGGTCTTTTTCATTCTTATGTTGGCTTTCTTTCCATTCGGTATAAAGTTCATGCATACCACTTGGATCGTCTAGCAATTTCTCTTTACGCATTGCAAACACGGCAAACGTCATCGGCCAGTCCGTAAATGCTGTCCAACGTTCTGCTAAATCGTAAACATAAAACGAATCTCCATGGTGACGTTTCGCCTCAATTGCATCATCACCAATTAACAGACACGCATCAAAAGAAGCCATCATGTCGTCAAACACCGGTGGTACCGTTTCATATCGAACATTCTCATGTTTATAAAAACGTTTTAATAACAATTTCAAAAGATTAATCGACGTCGCTGAACTATGCGTTAACGCCACATCACACTCGTTTAATTCTTCAATTGGCTTCTTTGAAAATAGAAAGATTGAACGGACTTCGCCTTTTGCAGAAACTGCGAGGTTCGGCATTAACACATATTGCTCGTGATTTTTTTGCATAACTAAACGATGAAATGGCACCGACGTCAATCTCACCTTTGGCCATTGCATCATTTAACTTCGCTGGGATGCTTGGAATGAAAGACACTTGATGTTCTAGTTTTTCACGATTTAAATGATAGAAAAACGGGTGTACGTTCGTATAGAGAATTTCACCAACTGTAATCATGACATTTCTCCCCATCTTTTAAATAGTTCATGTTCTACATTCAAACGATCAAGAACTTTACCAACGACGAAATTAATCAGATCATCCATCGATTGTGGCTGATGATAAAACCCAGGCATCGCAGGAATAATCGCTGCTCCTAAATCGGCAAGTCGTTTCATATTCTCTAAGTGAATGCTATGAAGCGGTGTTTCTCTTGGTACAATGATTAAAGGTCTTCCTTCTTTCAACGTGACATCTGCTGAACGCTCTAATAGAGATCCAGAATTCCCATGTGCCATTTTTGATAGCGTCCCCATTGAACACGGAACAACGATCATGCCGTCATGCTTATATGACCCACTTGCAATCGGTGCAGAGAAATCTTGTTTTCCGTGAACGTGTAAATCTCCAGACGGAAATAGCTTTTTCAAGCAAGCCTCTTTATCTGAAATATCTAGGCCAACTTCTTGGTCGAACACTTGCCAAGCTGCACTGGACATAAGGAAATGAATTCGATGTCCTTCCTCTAACAACGTCTGAACGAGGCGAATTCCATAAACGGCTCCGCTCGCTCCTGTCATTGCGACTGCAAACGTGCGCTGATCTTTGTTCGTCATAACATAAAATCTCCAATCGTAAAGGCGAGCATGAGCATGCTAATAATGCCATTCATCGTAAAGAACGCGACATTCACCTTCGATAAATCGTTATGGGACACTAAACTATGCTCATAAATCATAATTCCAGCACAAATCATTGCGCCGAGGAAGAAGATCCATCCAAGTGGCGATGTTAATGATAAGAGAACGAGTGCAATGATACTAATTACGTGACTCCCTCTTGCAATCATTAATGCTTTTTTGATTCCAAAACGAGCGGGTACAGAATGCAATCCGTTTTTGCGATCATAGTCCGCATCTTGTGTCGCATAAATAATATCAAACCCTGCAGTCCAAAACATCACAACTAAGAACAAAAGAATTGCAACCGGACTAATCGTTCCCGTTGCACCGACCAGCCTCCAAGAGGAGCCAGTGCAATTGTCATTCCGAGAATAAAGTGACATGCCCACGTAAACCGCTTCGTATAGGAATACAAGACAAGAAAGAAAACAGCAAGTGGCAATAAATACACCGCGAGCATATTTAACTGGAACGCCGCGATAAAGAGCATCGCAAACGAAACGACGATAAATATAGTCACTTCAGTATACGAAAGTAATCCTGCCGGTATCGCCCTGTCCTTCGTTCTTGGATTTCGTTTGTCAATGACCGCATCAATAACACGATTCAAGCTCATCGCAGCACTTCTTGCACCGACCATCGCTACTGTAATCCAAATCCATTGCCACAGTGTAGGCCAAGCCCCGTTTTCAACGAAACTTCCTAAAATCGCTCCTAAAAAGGCAAAAGGAAGTGCGAAAACGGTATGCTCAAACTTGATCATCTCAAGAATAACCTTAAGTTTCCTCATCATACAGTTTCCCCTTGTTCTGACGGTTTAAAACCCCAGTGCCCCGCTGCTGCACCACCAGCATAGCTTTTAAAATTCACATCAATAAACCCTTCGTTTAAAAACCATGTAGAAAGGACATCTTTCTTAGGAAACGTTGTCGTAGAATCATGTAACCACTGATATTCCTCTTTACTCTTTGCGAAAAATTTACCAAGTCGTGGCATTACTTGTTTAAAGTACACCGAATAAAACGGACGGAACAATGGATTTTCTGGATGAGATGTCTCTAGACAGACGACTTGTCCTCCTGGTTTTAAAACACGGTACATCTCTTGAATCGCAACCTGCGGATCCGGTACGTTTCTTAATCCAAATCCAATCGTCACAACGTGAAAGGAATTGTCCTCAAACGGTAACTCCATTGCATTCCCATGAACGAGTTCCACGTTCTCTAAACCGTGGGTTTTCACTTTTTCTTTTCCGACCTCTAACATGTTTTTGCTAAAGTCAAGACCCGTAACTTGCCCTTTTCCTTCAAGGTCCTCTGAAATTGCGATTGTCCAATCGGCTGTTCCGCAACAAACGTCCAACACTTTGCCTTCTACCGGAATTGACATCTTTCCCATAATATCTTTACGCCAAGATTTGTGCATGTTTAAACTAATAACACCATTCATCTTGTCGTATTGTGTTGAAATCGACTCAAACACTTCGTGAACGTGTTTTTCTTTCGCATTCACCACGTAGGTTTCCCCTTCCCTTTTAAAGCGCTTTACTTATTCACAAGTTCCATAAATCGTTTTTTCAATTGCGTTGAGAGTGCTGCTTCATTGTCTTGATACGAAGCGAGCAGTCGATCTTTCACATTGGCTGCAACGACTTCTAAATTAGAAATCATTTCTTGAATGTAGTCCTCACGATCGCGATCTGTCGGCTCAATTGCAAAGAGTGGTGACAAGCGCGCAGAACCAAACGGCTCTTTATCTTGTCCTGCATGTTCTATTAAATCTAGCAATCGACGATAAGTTAAGAAGTGGCCTGCAAAATCAGCAATCGAGCGTTGATTAAAGTAGATGCCTACGTTTTGAATGAGAGTGGCTTCCATCGTCGTAATGAGTTCTTCTAATTCCTCTAAGTCTTTCCACCCGCGCTCATGTAGACGAATCTTCGCATTATTCGTCTTCTGAATCGACCTTGAGAACACACGAACGAGGCCTACATCACCAAGCTTTGAAAGCTCACTGTAATATAAGCTACTATACCAATCGCCTGCTAGTACGACGAGTTGCTTTTCTTTTTCACGTTGTTCGTTTTCATTATGTAAAGGTACATATTGATGAGTCGTAAGCGCAGCATCTACGAGTAAACCTGCTGTCACACGCTTAACTTCCTCTTCTTCTCGAAGATTATCATCTTGAATGCTGTTAATTAGCAAATACGTCTTATCTTCATCAATAGAAACTCTCGTAATGTGATCGTGTAGATAACGGTGATCACTTAGCTTTAAAAAAACGATCGTGTACGTAATCATATCGCTCATTTTCATTCATCATACGTCTCATCCTCTTCTTCCTTAGATGCAACCTCGCTGCTCAATTCATCGAAAAGCCAGCATGCAATCACGACCTCGACGCATACTGGCTGTTACAAGAACTTCAAAGCTTAGTTTCCTTCTGTGTACATCTCACCATGGCCCGTCTGAATGAAGGCTTTCCCTCTTATCTTAACGGCAGAGGTGTGTTCCGTAAACTGCCCGATCATCACTTCACCTTTATCCAGTTTTTCAGAATGATGAAACCGAGTCGTATTGCCTCTCGTTAAACCGATAACATTCACACCATCTTCTTCAGCACGAACTACAAAAAAATCATTCGATTGCCCCAAAAGTACCGCTCCTTTATCCTTTAATCAACGATAGTACTTCTTGTCTTGACGACTCATCGTTTGCAAAAACGCCACGTACTGCAGATGTTACCGTTGAACTTCCAGGCTTTTGTATTCCACGCATCGTCATGCACATATGTTCTGCTTCAACGATCACCATGACACCATGTGGCTCAAGTGTCTCAAGCATTGCGTCAGCACCGTAGATGTAATTCTTTCTTGGAGTTGAGGTCTTCTCGTTACCGTTTCAACAACACGTGCTAGCTTACTAAGCCCCGTTACAGTTCCATTTTTAGGAATATAACCGACGTGTACTTTTCCGAAAAACGGCAATAAATGGTGCTCACACATACTATAGAATGTAATATCTTTCACGAGAACGAGTTCTTCGTGTTCTTCTCCAAACACCGTCTGCAAATGTGTTGTTGGATCTTCATCTATACCACTAAACACTTCCTCGTACATGCGCGCAACGCGAGCAGGTGTATCTTTAATTCCTTCACGATCTGGATTGTCACCGATCGCTTCTAAAATATGACGGACCGCTGTTTCAATTTTATCTTTATCGAACTTTGTCATGTATTGGCCCCTCCTCGTCTTTAATCGCTAGAAATTTTAGCATAGGGCCTACTAGAAAGCAATTCCCTTTAGACTCTATTGTAACATCATCGCGTAAAAGAGCAAAAAAAATACCCCTTAAACATGACTAAAATCATAAATTGCGTAAACTGATCGTTCCCATTGACGTAACACGATTAGAAAAACCACTTTCTTCCATATTATTACTGTTATAGAGACTATGAAATTATCGAACACAAAAAAATAAAGAACCCCGCATTTCGGGATCCTTTATTCATCAGGTATAGAGATTCAGTAAAGTCGGTTTTACAAGATGATGGCAATCAATCCACCAGAGCCTTCATTAATGATACGCTCTAACGTTTCTTTTAGTTTATAGCGTGCATTTTCCGGCATTAATGATAATTTCGCTTGAATTCCTTCGCGAACAATGGAGTTCAACGACCTTCCGAAAATATCTGAATTCCAGATGGAAAGTGGATTTTCTTCGAAATCTTGCATCAAGTAACGAATCAATTCTTCACTTTGTTTCTCAGTGCCGATAATTGGTGCGAATTCACTCTCGACATCGACTTTAATCATATGAATGGACGGTGCAACTGCGCGTAAGCGAACGCCGAACCTTGAACCTTGGCGAATGAGTTCAGGTTCATCTAAACTCATATCCGTCGTTGCAGGTGCAGCAATACCGTAACCGGTTTGTTTTACCATTTTCAGTGCTTCTGACACTTGATCGTATTCTGATTTTGCATGTGAGAAATCTTGCATTAGTTGTAAGAGATGGTCTTTGCCTCGGATTTCAACACCAACGACTTCTTTTAGAATCTCATCATACAAGTCATCTGGTGCATAAAGATCAATATCCGCAATTCCTTGCCCCATCTCAATCCCAGCAAGCGATGCATTGTCAATGAATTCGAAATCACCAGCGAAGTTTCCGACGACTCGATCAACATCACGTAAGCGCTTAATGTCTTGAACGGTTTCTTTTACAGAGCGCTCATAGTCTTTTCGAAGCCAATGGTCGTCTCTTAAAACCATTACCCAGCTCGGTAAATTCACATTCACTTCATGGACTGGGAATTCAAAAAGAACTTCTCTTAATACGCGATGGATATCATGTTCAGTCATACTTTCCACACTCATTGATAACACAGGTACGTCATGCAATTGTTCAAGATTTGTTCGAAGTTGTTCCGTCTCAGCAGCATAAGGCCGTACGGAGTTTACAATTACGATAAACGGTTTACCCACTTCTTTTAACTCATCAATCACTCGCTCTTCAGCTTCCAAGTACTCGTGACGAGGCAACTCACCGATGCTTCCATCAGATGTGACGACAACACCGAGTGTTGAATGTTCTTGAATGACTTTTCTCGTTCCAATTTCAGCTGCTTCTTGGAATGGGATCGGTTCTTCATACCAAGGGGTGTTAATCATCCTCGGTCCATGCTCATCTTCATACCCTTTTGCTCCAGCAACTGCATACCCGACACAGTCTACGAGACGGATGTTGACGTCTAAGCCTTCATCCACGTGGAGTTCGACAGCAGTGTTTGGACGAATTTTGGTTCTGTTGTCATAATCGTTTTACCAGCGGCACTTTGAGGCAATTCATCTTGTGTACGTGCGCGCTCGACTTCACTATCCATGTACGGAAGAACGACAAGTTCCATAAACTTTTTTTATAAAGGTTGACTTACCTGTTCGTACGGCTCCGACAACCCCTAAGTAAATATCGCCTCCTGTACGTTCTGCGATATCTTTAAAGATATCCACTTTTTCCACGAGATCCCCTCCGTTCTAAAATTAACTCCACCGTTTCATAAATTCTGTGTCAAAACATTCTATGATGTTGTCCACCTCTTTATGACAGTCTTTGAAAAGGTGGCAGTTTAGTTTTAAAAAATAAACAAAAAACCTCTTCTTCTCTATATATAGATAGAGTGAAGAGGTTTAGAACTACTTTCATCAGTTGACATCGCCAATCATATTCGGTTCCCCATCTTCAATTGAGTAAGGAACAGAGTATACCGGAGCTACAGGAAATTCATCCGTTAATATAGAACGAATATCTTCTTCATCTTCTGGCTCGACGTCATACTCTTGAAGCAAGCGATTAAGATCAATTGCATAATCGATAATCGCACGACCTTCACGATCAACATAAATAGGCAAGTTCGTCGCAAAGTATGGACTTTGAACCGTAGGCGGCTCATCTAGGCCAAGCGCCTCAAAATCAAGTTCGAACACACCCGGTGCAACCATCTCTTCGATCGGCGGGTAGCCGTGGGTTCTTGTATACTGATGAACCGTCCGTTCGAATTGATTGGCTTCATGCATGACAAGTACTGGAATGACACGAACTTCAGGCTCTTCTTCAACGTTAATTAACGTATAGTAGAAGTCGCCTCCATTTTCATAGGCACTTGCAGGGGCATCGTTCATAAATCCTGGAATTAACTGTGAAAAGTCAACGCGATACCGTTCATACAGCCCCGTATCGCTCTCGAAATTCTGTATAGGCGGCACACCACGTTGTTCTTGAAATTCATCGACCGCTGCCTGAACAGACTGCAGCTGTTCGTTATGTGGGAACGCGGGAACCTGTACCGTCACCTTGAACGTTTGATTGGCATCCAATAAGTAGGCATGCAAAAAAAACAACACTAAGCCACTTGAACTTACGTTGATTCAAAAAAAACTCACTCCAAAGCACAGACTACAAATCTGCTCTTGAACCTGGTACGACGACGACGAGCACGATTAGTCCGGCAATAATGATACAAATAAATGAAAAACTAAGCACGATAAAACGGAGAAAACCCGACAACTTCTCTTTTCCAAGTAGTGCTGTGACTGCAGATACGAACATCAGCCCTAAGCCGATAAACGAAAGCCACATTGACTCTAATGGGGTCATCTTCCACCCTCCTTCAATTACACTTGTCTATTATAGCATAGCTACAAACACCGGCGCACTGCCTACAAACTCAAGTGTTGAAAAATGTTCAAACAAATAAAACCGGAGAACTCGGGTTCTCCGGTTGACTAAATCTCTCTTCCAAAAGGTGGCTTCCTTGTTGGATGTGGTTCACTGTTATCCTATGCGACACGTGCAGACATTGAACTATACGAACGCCCAACATATGAGAATTAACCTCTAAATAATTGGCTTAACGATTGAAAATCAAGAGGCATCTCATTATTCGTAATTGCGTGTACGAGCTGATCTTCCTTTTCGCGTGATACTCGTACGCCTGCCATACGAGCAACATCGTTAATTAACTGCCGTACTGTAGCTTCATCTTGAAAATTTGCACCGCTCACCGAATTAGCCATGTTATACACATCGTCTTGATTTACTTTTGACTCTTTGTTTAGGCGGTCAAAAATGGAATCAAAGTTGTTCATGACACACACCTTCTTTCTAGTTGATAATGCTTATGATATGTAGCTAGAAAAAAAGGTGTGATTTTTTAGTCGGTTACATTTGGGTAAAAATCTTCTTGTTCATTCTTCTTTAGTCGACCCATTAACTGTTCACTTGCACTCTCCGGCTTTTGATGATTAAACACGACATCATACAAAGCTGAAGTAATTGGCACTTCAATTCCTTCACGATCTGCAAGTTGTTGCATCGCTCGCGTCGTTTTAACGCCTTCAACGACCATACCCATTTCATGTAAAACCGTTTCTAACGCTTTGCCACGACCTAATTGGTAACCTGCTCGCCAGTTGCGGCTATGCTTACTCGTACATGTTGCAATCAAATCACCAAGACCTGACAAGCCCGAAAATGTAAGCGGCTTTGCACCAAGATGTGTACCTAATCGTGTAATCTCAGCTAAGCCTCTCGTCATAATTGCCGATTTCGCATTGTCACCAAACCCTAATCCTTCAGCAAGTCCAACAGCAAGTGCGATGACGTTCTTTAGCGAACCGCCAAATTCCACACCGACCATATCTTCATTGGTATACACGCGAAAATGTTGGTTGTTAAACAAGTCTTGTGCAGCCTTCGCATCGTCATATGTTTCTGAAGAGACGGTCACTGTCGTCGGTTGACGCTTTGCAACTTCCTCTGCATGACTAGGCCCTGATAAACAGACAATTCCGTTCGTAACTTGATCGATCCCTGCATCCATCATCACTTCTGATACTCGCAGTAAGGAATCTGGTTCAATTCCTTTTGAAGCGTGAACGACATATGGAAACGATTTGTTGATGTTCACAAGTGACGCAACAGTCTCTCGCATTGCAGAAGTCGGTACGCTAATTAACAAAGCATCGCCATGCTCAATCGCTTCCTCAAAGCTCGTCGTTGCTTCAAGGTTCTTTGGCAAGGTTACCGAAGGTAAATACTTGTTGTTTGTATGTTTATGATTGATCTCATCGACTTGTTCATTACGTCTTGCCCATAGTTTGACACGATGCCCATTATCTGCAAGTACCATCGCAAGTGCTGTACCCCAACTACCTGCACCTAGAACTGTCACATTCTGACTCATGCAATCTCTCCTTATTTAGACTTTTGACCGAGCTTGCTTTCTGTGCCTGATAACAATCGTTGGATATTCGTCCGATGCCGCCAAATCGACATAATCCCTACAACACATGTTAAAAAGAAATAGGAGATCGGATGATCATAATGATTCATCGTAAGAAAAACGAAAAACGGTGTGAAAAAGGCAAAAATCAACGAGCCAAGTGACACATACTTCGTCAAAACGATCGCTAAAATCGCGACAATTCCAACGTAAATCGCCGGAAAGAAAACGAGTGTTGCGATCACACCAATCGTTGTAGCAACACCTTTTCCCCCACGAAAACCGTAATAGATTGGATAATTATGACCAAGAATTGCTAACAAGCCGCTTAATGCTGGCGTCCAACCAGAATATTGCTCAAAAAAGGACAAACCTGTATTAATAAATACCATCTCTGCTAAAAAGCCAATGAAAACCGCGACCGCGCCTTTTAGTGCGTCTAGCAAAAGGACTAAAATTGCAGGCCCTTTCCCTAAGACGCGCAACGTGTTCGTTGCGCCGGCATTTCCACTACCAAGTTTACGAATATCTGCTTTTTTTATTTTTTTAACGAAGATATAGCTAAAGCTAATCGACCCGATTAAATACGCGATTATACCAGCAAGAATAATGTCCATCGTTTACCCCTCTCCCCAAAGCTTCAACGATTAATATGGATCACGATTCATTCTTTTTACGAGCTAGAATCCGAATTGGCGTCCCGACAAACGTAAACGCTTCACGGAGTTGATTCTCAAGATACCTGCGATATGAGAAATGAAACAGCTCTGGATCATTGACGAACACGACAAATGTTGGAGGTCCTGTAGCTACTTGTGTAGCATAATTAATTCGCAGTCGTTTCGTACCCGAAGTTGGTGCAGGGTTTCTCGCAACAGCATCCATAATGACATCGTTAATCACATGCGTTGGCATCCGCATCTTATGACTATCTACAACTTCATTTACGATTGGCAACAACTTTTGCACCCGTTGGTTTGTTTTTGCAGAAACGAACTGAATCGGTGCATACGAAAGGTAAGCAAACGTTTCTCGAACTTTATCGGTGTATTCTTTCATTGTACGGTCATCTTTTTCAACCGCATCCCACTTGTTCACAACGATAATAACGGCTCGTCCTGACTCATGAGCGTAACCGGCAATCTTTTTGTCTTGCTCGATAATGCCTTCTTCACCATCAACGACGACGAGAACGACATCCGCTCGTTCAAGAGCACGCATCGCACGAAGAACACTATATTTCTCTGTATTCTCATATACTTTCCCGCGCTTTCGCATCCCGGCTGTATCAATGATTCGGTACTCTTGTCCATCTTGTTCGAAATACGAATCAATCGCATCTCTCGTCGTACCAGCAATATTGCTCGTAATCACACGTTCTTCACCGAGAACTGAGTTCACGAGTGTTGATTTCCCTACATTCGGACGACCGATGACGGCAATATCAATCACTCCATCGTCTTCTTCGTCTTCTTCATTTACTGGGAAGTTTGCAAACACTTCATCTAACATATCTCCAATGCCAATTCCGTGAGAACCGGAAATCGGAAACGGTTGACCGAATCCAAACTGGTAAAAATCATAAATATGCTCTTGCATATCAGGGTTATCAACCTTGTTTACACCGATGACGACGGGCTTCTTCGAGCGTTGCAAAATGCTCGCCACGTCTTGGTCGCTAGATGTAATGCCGTCACGACCATTCACGATAAAGATAATAATGTCTGCTTCTTCAATGGCGATCTCCGCTTGCATGCGCATTTGATCTTGAAGCGGCTCATCTACGATATCAATTCCACCGGTATCAATGACATGAAACGTGCGGTTTAACCATTCCCCTTGTCCATACAAACGATCTCTCGTTACGCCTGGTTTATCTTCAACGATCGCCATACGCTCACCAACCATACGATTAAATATCGTTGATTTCCCTACATTTGGGCGACCTACAATTGCAACTACTGGCTTTGACATGTACTTACATGCCCCCTGTTCTCTTAAATCTATTCCTTCACATCGTTAATGATGTCTGGTGCTTCGCTGCACCTTTTTGAAGCTTGGAAAACTCATAAATCAATCGTTCAACGACGTGCCACACAACGAGTAATATGACCATGGCTGACACATCATTAAAAAAAAGTGATTAAAACCTAAATGCAAACCGGATGTTAACGGAGAAACAACGACCGCTTGCCAAAAATTCCCGATGCAACATGCGACAATCAACCAAGGAATCCGGTTATGTGGCTTGCTTACGACCAAAAGCGTCACAAAAACCATGATAACTGCGACGAGCCACGTTTCATGAATTAAAAAGATCACTGGACTAAACCAATACGATAGCTGCAAAGCAGCATAAAGAAAGGCTAAGCTTGTCATCGTTATCATCGATAGAAAATGATGCCACTTGATCGTCTGCCCGACCCAAATCATCGCACCGAGCGTTAAGAATATATAGGCTAACGAAATATCGCCTTGTATACCAGGAATCGTTAATGGTTTTACAATCATGACTATGAGAATCCAAACAGCAAGATAAAACCTTGCTCGTGTCTTCTTAAAGAAGAAGGTAACAATTACCCAAAGTATCCACGAAAACCAATAAAATAACAAGTCCTCCAAGAGAAACTCTCCTTTTTTCTTATCCAGTATAGACAAGAATCAAGAAAAGCAATCCGTCACAAAACAATCGGCGAATCCTAAAAGGTATCCGCCGATTTCCGCGATTTACAATTAATTACGATATTTCTTTAGTTGGTCACCAATCATATCACCGAGGGAAAAACCAGAATGTTCTTCTTCAGGTGCTTCATATTCACGTTGAACTTTTTGACTAGACGTTGTGCTCTCTTCGAGTTCACGTATGCTTAATGAGATGCGTTGGTCTGAAGGGCTAATCTCAAGGATCTTCACTTGAACAGCTTGTCCTTCTTCTAACACTTCACTTGGCGTTCCGATGTGACGGTTCGCAATTTGTGAAATGTGAACGAGACCTTCAACACCCGGTGCAACTTCAACAAATGCCCCGAAAGATACGAGACGCTTCACGTGTCCGTCAATAACGTCTCCTGGCTGGAACTGACCTTCAATCGTTGTCCAAGGTCCTGGTAGCGTATCTTTAATTGACAGTGAGACACGCTCTTTGTCAGCATCAACTGCGAGGATCTTCACTTCAATTTCTTCGCCTTCTTTGACGATTTCACCCGGAGACTCAACACGGTGGTGAGCCATTTGTGAAATGTGAACAAGTCCGTCAACTCCGCCTACATCAACAAATGCACCAAAGTCTGTTAAACGTTGAACAGTCCCTTTAACCGTATCGCCAACCGTTAAGTTATCAAGGATGTCTTTCTTCTTCGCTTCTACTTCGTTGTCAAGTACAGCTCTCCTTGACAAGATTAATTTATTATCACTCGGATCGATTTCAGCGATCTTTAACTCTAATGTTTTCCCTTTATAATCAGAGAAATCTTCAACGAAATGACGTTCTACAAGTGAAGCAGGAATAAATCCTCGAACCCCAACGTCAACGACCAATCCGCCTTTTACAATCTCAGCAACTTCTGCTTCGATCGTTTCATTGTTGTTAAACTTTGCTTGCAACTGATCCCATGCTTTGTCAGCACGAGCGCCGCGTACACTTAGAATAAGTTCGTCATCTTCTGCTTTAATGACTTTAAGTTCAAGTTCATCTCCCTCAGAAATTACGTCACTTACTTTTTCTACATGTAAGCTAGACAGTTCGCTAATTGGGATGATGCCATCCACCTTATATCCCGCATCAACAAATGCTTGCTTTTCTTCGACCTTCGTTACCTTACCGGTTACAATGTCATTGACATTGAAATCCTTCATTTCGTTTAGTTCGTTGTTCATTTCTTCAACCATGTCATTTGCCTCCTTACTTCCCTTTAAAAACATCTTTCGTAGTCATCAAGAACTTTATATATACAAAATTCTTCATTTGTTTAGAAGAATGTTGCAGACAATCGATTCGTGCTACTTACTCAATGTCATCTCTGAGTTGCCGGATGTGCTCCATGATTCGTTCAGTGGCTTCCCTTGAACTGGCTTTCGACTCACGAAGGTCATCCATCGGAATAGGCTTGCCGTAAGTTAATTGTACACCTTTAAATGGCTTGTACCAGCCTTTCACATATGCAGGTACGACGACCGCCTCTGTTCTAAGTGCAAAAAAAACCAGCGCCTGCTAATCCTTCACCAAGTTGATCGTCTTTACTTCGGTTCCCTTCTGGAAACAAAAGCATCATTTCGCCATTTTTCAGGTGGTTAATACCTGTTTTTAATGACTGACGATCTCCAGAACCACGCTTCACTGGAAATGCTCCAAGCCTTCTTAAAAGACCACCGATAAACTTCTTTTCAAACAGTTCTTCTTTGGCCATAAAACGTAGTGGACGCTTAATGTAAGAACCTAGAAATGGTGGGTCCCAATTGCTTTTATGGTTGGAACATATAATAACTGGTCCATCGCTCGGTATATGTTCCTTTCCCTGTATCTTCGCGAAAAAAAACCCCTGAAAGTATAATTCGACAAAGAAATTGACCAATTCTATAAATCATTCGTCTCGCTCTCCTTCAGTCGGGCGCGATTAACAATCGTCTCAATTACTTCTGTTATCGTAAGATTTGTAGTATCAAGAGGCTCTGCATCATCTGCTTGCTTTAGTGGTGCATAAGCTCTAGATGTATCATAGCGATCTCGTTCGATAAGATCGTTATATATCTCTTCATAACTTGATTCAATACCTTTTTGGACATTTTCTTGATGTCTACGATTCGCTCGCTCAGTTGCTGTAGCGAATAAGTAGATCTTCAATTCGGCATCTGGTAAAACGAACGTTCCGATGTCGCGACCATCCAATACGACACCTTTTTCCGTAGCTAACTGCTGTTGTTTCTTAACCATCGCTTCACGAATTAATCGATGTGCTGATACTTCGGACACGTGACTCGTCACTTCCCTTGTCCGAATTTCTTCACCGAGTTGCTCTTCGTTAACAAGCATTTGGTTGCCCTCGTCCGACAGCTTAAAGTCCATACGGTTTAGTAATTGCATTAAGCTTCCTTCTTCAGACGGCTTAATTTCATGAGTTATTGCTTGATACGTAAGCGCCCTGTACATTGCTCCTGTATCAATATATAAATAGCCTAGCTTCTCAGCAACTAGCGACGCTACTGTGCTTTTTCCAGAACCTGCTGGTCCATCGATTGCAATGTTGATTTTCAAAGTTATTCTCTCCGTATGTAAGGTCATTTTACTCGAATATCAGTGCCTAAATCTTATCATAATAAAGAACTGAAAACAATTCTAGTCAAGAAATCAAATGGAAAGTTTTCCTACAAAAAAACAGTGGTTTGCTTCGACATGTCGTGAAGCAAACCACTGTAATTAGCAGAAACTATCGTTTTGTTTTGGAACACTTAGACCAAATAACGGCCGTAGATAGAGTGCAAGAAACGTTCCGCCTAGCGCCATAATTCCCCAAATGTAACCGTGAGCACTAAACGAAGCAATACCACTGAAATAAGCACCGATGTTACATCCAAATGCTAAACGTGCACCGTAGCCCATCATTAAACCACCAATAACAGACGCAAGCGCGTTTCCTTTTGTAATCTTACTAAACTTAAACAAACCACCAGCAGCTGATGCTAAAAATGCACCAAGAATAACGCCAAAGTTAAGCACAGACGTTGTGTCCGCAAAAATTGAAGCATTTAATGCTGCAGTATCTCCTTGCCAAAAACCCCAACTCTCAACATCGAAACCTAAAAATTGAGCAGCTTTAGATCCCCACAACGTAAAAGCATACGTGACACCCCAAGGTGTTTCACGGACGAGAAGTGTAATTGCGTTTAGTACCGCTAACACGATTGCTGCCGCAAACAGCGGCCAAGACCCTCTAAAAATTCGTTTCCAACCTCGTTCGGAAGGAACGTCCGCAAGCTTCGGTGGGTTTTTCTTCTTTTCGATCAAAACTGTAATTAATGCAATCACCGCGAAAATGATCAGTGAGACCATCCACGCGCCTCCGTAACCTAGCCCAGTAGATGTGGCTAATGAAAATGGTTCAAACGCAGGCATGTCTTCCATCCAAAAGTTAAAGTGTGCAGCACCAATCGTAGATCCGATAATGAAAAAGAGCAATGTAATGAACATTACAGAACGTCCACCACCAACGGCGTAAAGTGTTCCTGACGCACACCCACCACCGAGTTGCATACCAATTCCAAACATAAATGCCCCGATAATTAAGCTAACACCGACTGGTGAAATGTTACCTGTTGCTTCGCCTCCAAAAAAAGGTAAAGCCTGTCGCTAAAATCGGCGCAAAGAATGTGACCGCAACTGCCAACATGAGCATGTGCGCTCGTACGGCCTGACCGTTCCCAACAGACGCTAACCTTCGAAAGGCGCTCGTAAAGCCGAAGCGGGCGTGAAATAATGTATAGCCTAGTAAAATACCGATAATGAGTAGAATAGGCTGGACAAAATGTTGTGTAAAGAGTAAATAAATGGCTAATAAAATTGAAGCTATAAGTCCAACGGTTACTAAATTAAGTTGAGGACGCTTGAGTCCTAACGTTTGTTTGACGACCGATTGTTGTTCGGACACGGGTTGAACATAACTAGACAAGGGATCACCTCTAAATCTTATTCGTTTAGTCAGGAATGATAATCTATATCCTATTCTTGTTTTTAGATGTTGTCAAGAGACAACAAAAAGATCGCCAGCAGATGGTTCACACCTGCCGGCGATCTTCTTATTAGATAACATCAACATCATACACTGGTTCTGCTTCTTGCATTCGTTTGACTTCTTCTTCAAAACCTGTGTCTGCATTTAAATAAATGCGATACGTATCGCCATTCATCGTCGCAAAGATTTCGTACGTTAGCACTTCGTCACCGTTTTGATTTTCAATAACAGCTAAATGCTCTTCTCTAGACTTTAAGTTCGGATGCAATTCATCAAGTGCATCGTCAAGTGTTAACGCTGGACTTAAGTCATGGCGTTCACGATGATTTGCAAAGTAATTGGCACCTTTAAAACCGACAAGGTCACCATCATCTAGCGCAATTTCAACGATGAGCGCATCTGGATAAAGACGAACATCGTCTTTTACAGGTACAAACTGGAACGTACCAATCGTATCGTATTGCTTACTATCCACGAGTTGAACGTCAGTAATACCTTTATCCTCTAGAAATTCTTTCGCTCGCTCTGACGCATCATTCAATCCGATTTTCGGTTCAGTGATATCTCTTGATTGTAATGCCCAAACCGGTAAACCGCCCCGTTCAGTCATATCAATCATATAGTTGCGTTCGCCATCAGAATCTTCAATAACGACTTGATAACCTTTGTATGGCATTCCTTCACCTAATTTTTCTGCCTTCGCATCGACAGTATTAGGAAGATCCAAAAACGCCTTCGCCTTTTTTTATAATTTCTTCTTCTGATAACTCTTCTTTATCTTTGACTACTTTCGCTAGTCGTTTATTTACATCTAATGAAAAGCCAGCATCATCGTTCCAATTGTTTTCAGAGAAACCTTTTGCTTTTTGATCAATCGATTTGAATGACGAAACCATCGTCCTTCGCCAGGGTTTTGCTCACTCATTAAATCTCGTTCTACGTCAGACCAACGGAAATCGTTGTTCAACGCTTGTGCTTGCACCGTGCGAAGATCATGCTTAATTTCTTTCGCTTGACTGTAGAAGTTCTCGAGTTTGTCGTATTCTTCATCTGTTAATGGCTCTTCACCTCGATCACGCACAGCTGTCTCATACGAGAATTCCGCAACGTTGGCTAAGTATTGATCCGTTTCTTTCGCAGGAATCATACCGAGTGGCAGCTCGCCCATCTCATTGTGAGCTAATGAAGATATTCTCCAAACCTCTGCAAGAGAACCTGAAAATTGACTCACACCGTTCGTTGCTAACGATGCACCTAATTCATCTTCTAATTGATCCATATGGTAAGACAATTGGTGGAAGGCGCGCTGATAGTTGTTTTCATGACTAATTGCCAAAGCTTCTTTCTCTTGATGCGTTTGATATGCAAAGATTCCAGTACCGAGTAATGCTACTGACAATACTGCAATGGTTATCGCTCGAAACATCGTGGTCCCTCCTTTAACTTAATTTGCAAACACATGCTTACCGATTTGGGTAATCGTCGGTCGTCCGAAAATCCACCAGACGTTGCCGTTACTGGGTTATAATAATACGTCGCACCATTAGACGGGTCTTGACCGTTAATCGCATCAAGCACAGCTTTTCTCGCTGTTTCATCTGGCGTTAAATAGATTTGACCGTCAGCGACCGCTGTAAACGCTCTTGGTTCAAAGATGACACCGCTTGCGGTATTCGGAAACTCCGAATCGTTCATCCGATTAATAATTACCGCTGCAACAGCTACTTGACCGACATAAGGTTCTCCACGCGCCTCACCATAAACCGCATTTGACATAATCTGAATATCGTTTTCAGAAAACCCATCAGGTACGTTTGTTGCTTTTTGAATGTTGGCCTCATTGTTTTGTTCTTCAGGCACTTCTCCACCTGTATCTGGTTGCTGTTCAGGCGCTGCCTCTGGTTGACCTTGTCCTTGATCTTGGCCTTGACCTTGTCCTTGTCCTTGTCCAGATTGTGCTGGCGGTTGACCTTCATTACTTGACGTTCCACCGCCACCACTCGCTCCTTCTTGATTTGAAGGTTGACCAGATTGTCCACTAGTGGCGCCGCCACCTTTACTTCCTTTTGGTCCTTTTTGAATTTCTAGTGGCGTTGTTCCGTAATGGGTGAACTTACGGCCGTTTTCTAACGCTTCATGCACAAACTGTTCATCGTAGTTTGTCGTTTTGTTTAATCTCGCTTTCAAATCATCTCCAACGAGACCGTCAACTTCCATCCCGAATGCTTCTTGGTATTCTTGTACACTCCAATACGTTCCCCATCCGAATACACCGTCAATTGTATCGGTGTAATAGCCAATGTATTGAAGTCTAGCTTGAAGTTCTACAACGTCATCTCCAGTAGCTCCTTTTTGGATCACTTGATCACTAAAGGCTTCACTCGTCTGAGGAATTGAGAGCAAAAGTGTTGCGGTTAACGCGGAAACGCTTAGTATTTTTGCAGATTTCAACATCAATGAATTCCTCCTTTTACTTTGAATCTTTTTATATGATGGTGTTAGTTTTCAAATCTATGGAGAATTTTATTCATAAAAAAACAACCGTACAAAAGTACAGTTGTTCATAAGAAGATACCTATCGATATAAATCATCTGCATAAACACGTGTTACGTCATGACTGACGACGTTTTAATAAGTGATCTTGCATGTTCTACTAGCGCTGTAGACATGTGGTATTTAAGAAACGGTGTCACGATATAAACTTTACCAAAAAGTTCTATACACGTTTGTTGTAACTCTTCGGCAATTCGAAGGCCTTCTTCTTCTCCTTTTTGGGAATCACCGAGCGTTTTTTGCATACGGGAGCGTACGGTGTCACTAAGGGATATTCCAGGAACTTCATTATGAAGAAACTCCGCATTCCGTTCGTTCACAAGTGGCATAACACCAATGAATATTGGAATCGACAGATGTTTCGTATAGTCTCGTAGCCGTTTAATTTGCTCTTTGTCATACATCGGCTGCGTCATAATAAAATCCGCACCTGCTGCTATTTTCTTCTCTAATCGTTTAATTGCTTTCTCAAGATTCGATACATTCGGATTAAACGCTGCCCCAACCGTAAATGACGTTTTCACACCGAGAGGACGCCCCGAATAGGAGTAGCTTCATTCATCCCTTTTAACATTGCAATTAAATCAAAGGATGTTAAATCGTAGACAGAACTTGCACCTGGAAAATCGCCAACTTTCGTAGGGTCCCCTGTAATCGCAAGCACCTCTTTTACACCGAGCGTGTGTAATCCGAGCAAATGAGATTGCATACCAATCAAGTTACGATCGCGACAAGCGATATGAACGAGCGGTGATGCTTGTGTCTTTTGTTGAATGAGTGTGGCAGCTGCAACATTGTCTACTCGTGACGTTGCAAGTGAATTATCAGCGAGAGTTATGCTGTCCGCACCTGCATTCACTAACGCCTCTGCCCCTTTTAAGAAAACTGGCATCTTTGAAAGTGATTTAGGAGGATCGAGTTCAACGATGACATTCGCATCGTACACTTGCTGATTTGACTCATTTGCTTCTACTTGCTCGTCAGTTGCTTCCTCGATGACTACTGTTCGTTTCTCTAAAGGTGCAAGTCCTTTCAAACGCTCCTTTAAGCCACGAATATGTTCTGGCGTCGTCCCACAACATCCCCCAATAATATTAATGCCTAACTCGCGAAAAGAGGACGCTTGTGCTTTAAAGTAATTAGGATTCGATTGATAAACGAGCCTGCCATCTCGAATTCCGGGCAAACTTGCGTTTGGATACGCAGATAAAAACAAACCTTCTGGAATTTCAGTTTCTTTTAATGAGGTAATGGTTTGAGCAGGACCCATTCGGCAATTTACGCCAACTACGTTTGCTCCCTCTTTTTTAAGACGCTTTAGTGCTTCTGTTAACGTAATGCCACCGTGCAACACACCAATGTCCCTAACGAGACATTGGCAATAATCGGGATTGAGTGATGATGATTTCGGACGATGCGAACTGCGCGAATGAGTTCATATAAATCGTAGTACGTTTCAAGTAAAACGACATCTGGATTCTCACTTAACAGCGCAACGATTTGTTCAGTCACCGTTTCATCAATTTGGTCGTCTGTCCAATCGCTCGTTCTACCGTCTTTAATTCCACCGATTGTAGCTGCCACATAGACGTTCGGTTTTAAAGCTGCTGCCTTTTTCGCTAGCTTCATTCCTTCTTTATTAATTTTTGCCACTTGAAGATCAAGCCCGTACGTGTCTAACTTAATGCGATTGGCAGCGTACGTATTGCTTTGAATAATGTCAGCACCCGCTTGAACATACTCAAGATGAGCTTCATACACGAGTTCTGGAGCGTATAGGTTTGCTTGTTCAATTGATCCTGTTATATCCCGGCTATACAACAATGTTCCATTGCGCCGTCACCAATTAAGACCGTTTCCTTTAGCCTCTCTAAAAAGCTCATCTAAACTCCTCCAATCATCTCTCTACTTGAAAAGCTTGACGTAAATCCTCGATTAAATCTTCTGCATTTTCAATGCCACAAGACATCCTCATCAGGCAATCGTCTATACCAATTTGTTGTCGTACTTCTTTTGGAACGTCCGCATGCGTTTGCACTGCAGGATACGTCATTAAGCTTTCTACCCCACCGAGACTCTCTGCGAATGTAATAAGTTGCAACTTACGAAGAACCGGGTCTACGAGATCACTTGATGTGACTCGAAAAGACAACATCCCTCCTCGCCCTGGATAAAGGACTTCCTTGACAAGACTGTGCTCTGCTAGGAACTGCGAGACAATTCGTGCATTTTCTTCGTGTTTTTTCATGCGTAGTGCGAGTGTTTTCATCCCACGAACGAGCAGCCAGGAGTCAAAAGCACCGAGCGTCATTCCTATTCCGTTCTGGATATTAAAAAGCTTTTCAGCAATCGTTTCGTCATTCGTCGCAATGAGTCCTGCAACTAAATCGTTGTGACCGCCTAAATATTTCGTAGCACTATGAATGACAATGTGTGCACCTTCTTTTAGTGGCTGTTGAATGAGCGGCGTGTAAAATGTATTGTCTACAATAAGCAAAAGATTATGTCGTTTTGCAACATCAGAAAGTTCTAAAATATCCGCCTCTTGCATTTGTGGATTGGTCGGGGTTTCAATAAACAACGCTTTCGTTTGTGGTCCGATTAACGCTTCAAACGTTTCTAGATCACGAGGGTCCCCGTACTGGACACCAACGCCCCACTTTGGCCAATATTCATTAAACAGACGGTACGTCCCACCATACAAATCTAACGATGCGACAATCTCATCACCAGACTCAAATAATGACAACACTGCTTGAATTGCCGCCATCCCAGAACTACAGGCAAACCCACGAATTCCACCTTCAAGGTCTGCAATGCTATCTTCTAGAATTTCACGAGTAGGATTCCCTGTTCTTGCATAATCATATCCTGTCGTCTCACCAACTCCTGAATGACGATAGGCAGTGCTCATATAGATTGGTGCATTTACGGCACCTGTGCGTTCATCGCTTCGATTACCCGTTTGTACAAGTTTCGTTTCTGTAGTAAATGGTTGTTTCTCCACTGTTGATCCCTCCAAGTCCTTACAAATAAATAAAAGTGCCTTCTTCAGAGATAGAAAAAGACACTTTACGTGTATAGTTCTCTTATCTCTCGGACGATCACGTCCGTAGGATGTAGCACCTGACTCCATTTGGAGCTGGTTGCTGAGACGTCTTCGGTCCGAATCCCTCAGTCTCTCTTGATAAGATATTTTAATGTATAGTTGGTTCTTATACGATAACGCATCATCGTCCATCTTTCAAGTCACAATTATTCAGCAGTGGCTTCAATGACGAGATCATCTTCGTTCCCGCAAATGCATCGTTTAAATCCTGTTTCATATTCACCTTCGGCTTTTTGTCTTCCACGAAGAATATACTTTTCTCCACATTTCGGGCATCGTATGACTATGCGGTACCTCGTTTCTGTCGTCATGAAGCGACCTCCTATACAAATTTACTATTTTCATTTGCTTTCTTTACTTTACTTAATCCTAACCACCACAAGAAAATCATAAATAAAATAATAATGCCGACCATCCAGTCTTGTGTATAGGTTAACATAAGGTTAAAGGTTCCATGCAAGAAAATAGGGACGAGCAATGCGTAAACTAACCATATTTTTTTTCTTACCATCAATCATATAACGTGCGTTACCTAAATAATGACCCATAATCACTCCGAAAAGCGCATGGCCACTTACAGGGAAAAGAGCCCTGCCAAATGCCGTATGGACGCCTTCTGAAAGCAAATAAAAAAAAGTTCTCTAGCGTTGCAAACCCTAACGAAAGTGCGACACTGTACACAATACCATCGTACTTGACACTCCACGTTTTGAAACGATACATCGTAACGAGTAAGAAGAACCATTTAAAAAACTCTTCGATGAACGCCGTCTTAACAAATACGTCAGATAAACGGGATGTGAACACCCCTTCTTCAGTTAGTGCAAATTGAATTGCCATAATCGGAAAAACAATTAACATCCCCGTCACGAACGACCGGATAATATTTTTCCAATTCGCAGAACCGTAATCATTTCGCAAATAGAAATACGTAAGCAATGCAAAGGCTGGAGCTGAAGCTAGCGAAAGTAAAGCTAGAACATTCATCGCTCGAACGCTTGTTGAAGCGAATCTTGTCCTGTTGCGAGTAATACATACATTTTGATCTTTGCTTTCTTACTGCTATAGTCTTTACCAAGAATAACGTCATGATTCAACAAGTCATATGTACTACCTTCATATTCATAAGAAGGATACACTTCGCCTTCAACCGCACTCGTAGTAACGACAATCGGGATCTTCGCCTCTCGAATGCTCGGCATAAAGTTTTTTTGGAACTTGGCCACGCCCAACCCCTTCAAGTATGACAGCGCTCGTTCGTTCATCTTGTAAAACGAAATCAAGCAGTCGGTTTGTCGCACCAAGATGCACTTTTACAATTTCAATTTCATAAGACTTGCTCGGTTTATAATCGTCAGCTAAAACGTAAGCTTCTTTTGTAATTGGCTTTTGAAACAAATGCACTTGATCATTGTCTATAATTCCAAAGTAGCCATATCCAAACGCATTAAATCCTTGAATGTTGCTTGCGTGTTCTTTCCTTACATACTTCGCACTAAAGATACGCTCATTAAATATGACGACTGTTCCAAGGTCTTTTACCCGTTCGTCAGCGGCTGCAATCATTGCATTACGAAGATTTACGAATGCATCACTACCTACTTGTTCTGGGCCCCTTTGCGAGCCAGTAACAATAACTGGCTTTGACGTTTGGACGGTTAAATCCAAGAAGTAAGCCACTTCTTCAAGCGTATCTGTCCCAGTCGTAACGACCACTCCTGAAATGTCTTTTGCTCGAAGGTTTTCAACGACTTTCTTACGGATGTCCCATAAATCCTCATACGTAATATGAATCGAAGGCTTTGACAATACTGAATCAATTTTAAGGTGAATATCGAATGGTGTGTTTAGAGAATTAACGAGCTCTTCACCACTTAATTCACCCGCAACGAGTCGACCTTCTTTTGTCTGTTTACTAGCAATCGTTCCTCCAGTAGCAAGCAAGCAAATCGTCTGCACGATTAACGACCTCTCTTTTCGCGTTCAATAATAGAATCTACAATGTGTAAACCATGAAATCTTCCAGACTCGATAAAGATTTCATTGGCGTGATTGCCCGCAGCGATCACCCCTGCAATAAACAAATTGTCTACATTCGTCTCGAACGTTTCTTTGTTATAAACAGGTCTCCCCGTATCAGATTCAATCGCTACACCACTACTCGTTAGAAACGAATGATCTGGGTGATAACCCGTCATCGCAAAGACAAAGTCAGCGTTTATTGTTTTTTTTGACTCCATTTGTAAGCACGTTTACATGCGTATCGTGGATCTCGACAACTTCGGTTTCAAAGTACAAGTCAATGTCTTCTTTATTCACAAGACCTCGAAATTCAGGCAAAATCCATGGTTTGATGCTTGTTGAATAATCGTTCCCTCGGTAAACGACCGTAACGTTGGCACCAGCTTTTTGCAACTCCATTGCAGTGTCGACCGCAGAGTTCCTACCCCCAATGACAAGAACGCGTTGCCCATAAAAAGGATGAGCTTCTTTAAAATAATGAAAAACGTGGGGCTTTTCTTCGCCATGAATACCTAAGTGATTAGGATTGTTGTAATAACCTGTCGCAACAATGACGTAAGCCGCTTCATATTCGTTATGCGCCTTGGAACGGTCCACTGTGTGTAACCTAAATTGTCCGTTTTCCTGCTTTTGTATTCGCTCAACTTCCTCATACGTATGAATGCGTAATCCCATCCGTTGAACGACTTCACGGTAATAGACGAGCGCTTCATTACGTCTTGGTTTGTGGTTTGTTGAATAAAACGGGACGTCACCAATTTCTAATTTGTTTGCAGCAGAGAAAAACGTCTGGTGCGTAGGATAATGAAAAATTGCTGAAACGATGTTCTCTTTTTCGATAATTAACGGGTCTAATCCCGCTTCCTTACAACGAATAGCCGCTGCCAGACCGCATGGTCCAGCACCGACAATAATAATACGTTCTTTGTTCACAATGACACTTCCTTATGATAAACCACGATAATTCAAAGCTTCTGCATGGCGCTTAATTCCGATTCTAGCTGCCGCTTCTCGCATGTTCGTATTGTGCTGTTTCGCTTCTTCAAACACTTGATCGAACACCCGATACATCGTATCTTTGAACATCGCATTAATTTCAGACTCACTTAATGTAACTCGTTGCTCATGTTGCATCGCTTCAAAATGACTTAACGTCAAATTGCCTAAATTCGTCATGATTTCTGGTACGACCATAGATCCTCTTTGGAACAATTGATCGACACGGGATTCAGAGAGTGTTTGCTTTGCCGTTTCTACAACGAGTTTCGCTTGAATCGTGTCGGCAACCTGTTCGGTCATCACGTTCTTGTCGAGTGAAGCATCGATAGAATATCGCATTTCGAACCGAGCAATCGCTCTGTAGAAATTGACTTCTTAAATAAATTCGTAACCATACCAAAGCTGTCTCGACGATCGAGCAAGTAATCAACATCTAATCCATCTTGGTCATAAAGCGCTCCATGCCCATCAGATACCCCGATCACATTCGCTTCTTTATTCTCAAGCTCTCGAGCCAAATACACGCCTGTATTGCCGAATCCGTGAACGATAATATTCGCATCTTGTACACTCATATTTAAGCGTTCAGCTGCTCTTTCAATCGTGAACTTTGCACCTTTTGCAACCGAATGTTCTCGTCCAGGCACACCGCCAAGAGACTCCGGCAGCCCTGCAACAACTTTATGATGTAGATCTGGACGAATCATCTCAACTTCATCGTGCATCCAAGCCATTAGCTGTAAATTCGCAGGCGTTGGAACATCAGGTGTAATAATGTCTTTCGTTGCATTCATAAGCGGTAATAAAGCCCGAATATAGCCACGACTTAATTGTTCAAGCTCATGAAACGATAATTCAGAAGGATTACAAATGATTGCACCACTAGCACCGCTATAAGGAATATTTAACAATCCCGTATGAAGAGAGGTTTTCATTGCTAATGCTTGTACATCTTGTTCATCCAAATTCGGATGCAAAATAACACTGCCAATTGAAGGCTGTGAAGAACGAATATGTTGGGAACGATACCCCTTAAAGATTCGAATGCTGCCATCGTCCATCGTAATTGGAATTTCTACAGTGAACGAGCGGTATGCAGATGTAAGTATATCCGTTGTGTCTTGTGTGTAATCTAGTGCATTGAGCGCGTTCTTAATCGTAGACTTCATTGCTTGTATACGACTATTCTCGTTTCCATCTTGGTCTACGACTGTCTGTTCATTCCTCTTCATATTCCCCATTGAAGGGCCACCTCCATATTGTGAGCCGGAGTTCACGCATAATCGAAAACTCCGGACTTTAAAACAGGTTATAGTGGGTCTTTACCCTACTTTACATGAAGTAATTCCTATATTAACTATATTAAAGATCGATCTGTTTTTCCACTTGTTTGTCTGGATTATCTTTATAAAATATTGTCGCCAGCCGATCAACCGCGTTTCGTTTCATGAGTAACTTTCCATGTTCCTCAACGGCTACATGTGAGTAGGGACAAACGTCTGCGTATTCAGAGACAATGGCAATAAAGCTGTCCATATTCACTTTTTTTTGATCGTGGTATAAGGAAAATACAAATAATAGTTATCATTCATAGAAAGTAGCTTGCCACTTTTTACACCTAGTCGCTTTAAAGTTCGAACGAGCTGAATAACAGCCTCAAAATCTTTAAACTTATAAAATAAATCGTTTCGCTCATCAACGGTTATATCCATCTCAATCATATCATCGTCGTCATACAACGTATCTTCTTCATTTTTCGAAATATGAATAACCATTCCTTGCGCAGGCACTGAGAACACTTCAACGGATAGCGCCCCATCAACTTTAAATCCAAGTAATTGATCTGCCTCCATCACCAGTTCGCGAAACAGTTGATGTACTCTCGGACGGTCGAGCCACAAATCATCCATCGTTAATCCACGTTCTTCTAAATCATCAAACGTAAGGAAGACTTTTATTTTATTGGCGGCGATTCTTTCAAGACGCATATCGCCCCTCCTTTTCACCACGCAGGCATTTGAATGCTGTTATGGTATACGCTATTCAATTACCCTCATCTGCGTTCACGACTTAAAGACGTTGTCGCGCCCTTTTTGAGAAGGATGTGGTGTACTTCAGGAGGTGCTCCTAACCGTAAGTGAACCTTACGTGTACCAAACCCGTTGCTAATTCTCATCTTGGCACTACCTACTTGTAGCCATCTTCCCCGCTCGCGAAGACCGAGACCGAACAATCGTATCTGACCACCATGTGTATGCCCTGATAAAATTAAGTCATACAGACGACTGTTTGTCTGCTGTAGCGCAACGATAGGATTGTGACTGACAAGAATGTAGTAATCGCCAAGACCTCGCTTTTGAACGACTGCTTGTTTCGTTGATTCATCTCTTGTGCCATACACATAGACAGAATCAGAAATGTACATTCCTTCGTTTTCTAAGACTGTAATGTTTTCTTGATCCAATATGGTCCTTAATCGATGTTGGTCCCACCTATAATCATGATTGCCATAAACGACGATGATTTGTGTTGATAATCTCTTTAACATGTTGAGATTGTGTTTGAGCGTTTCAACCGTCGTCGTTCGCTCTACAAAATCCCCTCCTACGATGACACAATCTACTGTATTTATCGTTTTTATGTGACGATCGTTTAGTCTTCGTTTGTGCAAATCACTAATAAATAATAGTGAACAATCTTTATGGTTACCTTCAACTTGAAACGTTTTTTTCTTCCACGACGAGCGTGTTTGCTTGAATTCTCATCGCGATGAACATAATAACTAAAGGCAACAATAAAAACAAAAGTAACGTCATAACGTCTATCCCCACGCTTTTTTTTAAGATCAGAGAGACCAGAACTGATCGTCTTGTTGATCCAAAAATCGAACGGAAAATCACTCGGCTCATCGTTAATGTAAACGGTCTTCCCTTTCGCGACATATGGCAACTGATTAACCGGACTCACCTGTAAACTCGTTCCGATGACAAGTAAAACATCTGCTTCTTCAATTTTCTTTACGGCCTCATCCCAAACGAGTTCAGGTAACATCTCACCGAACAGTACAACATTTGGCCTTAACACTCCTTGACAATGTTCACAATGCGTACTGCGTAAAAAGGTTTCTTCACTTTGTACGCGTTCGCATTGATGGCATCGAGTAGAACGAATACTACCGTGAAGTTCTAAGACGTTTTTATTACCAGCTACTTGGTGTAGCCCATCGACATTTTGAGTTGCAATCGCATGCAGTTTGCCTGCTTCCTCCCATTCCGCCAAAATGCGATGACCACGGTGAGGCTCTATCGTTCTAAGTGCTTTCATTCGCTCTCGATAAAATTCTGAGAACAGCTCATAATGATTCTCTAACGAATCTACACTCGCTACTTTCGCAGGATTATAACGACTCCAAAGACCACGTTGTGACCTGAAATCTGGTACACCAGACTCTGTAGACATTCCCGCTCCAGTTAAAACGACGATTTTAGTTGGTTGTAAGTCTTCTATGTTCAAGAGATTACCCCTTTCATTTTTCAACAAATTGACATGAACACGCTAGTCGTAATGAACCATTTTCTATTATAATTATAAGGGATTCAACGTATGTACACGAGGTGAATCATGGAATATACGACATTTATTATTGGAACAAGCCTGTTTGGCGGAGGATTTTTACTTTTACTTCTTTTTCTGTATTTAAAACGCAAGCTCCTCATTCCATTTCTTTTGATGGGTGTTGGAGTGGTGCTCTGTTTTATCGGGCTCATCCTTGCACAAGACTTTTCTCAAACGCCGTAAAAAAGCAGACGAGCTATTCTTCGTCTGCTTTTTTATACCAATTATTTAGGCGATTATCCACTTCTCATTTCGTGAATTTTCAGTTATTATATCAATAAGATGCAAAGGAGGCGTTGCCATGTGTAGAACAACACTGAAAGATCATCTGTTGATCTTCGATGAAGACTTGCATTTTAACCAGCGAATTGGAATGCCTGTTCAGGTTTTTTGTCTCACTCAACAAAGGGTTGTTGCTTTCGGCAAAATTCAAAACATTTCGAATAAATGTGTAACTGTTTCTAAAACAGCTTTTTTTAAAATCACACTACGCCGTTATTGGGCATTCAAAAGCGACAAAGAAGTCATTACCGGTAGAATAAATTAACACCATGTTCCCTTTCTAGCCAGTCATACACGTCATAACGCATGCCTTTTAACTCTTCGTCACCCCAGAACTCATCATAGCGATCAATCACTTGATTTCTAAGGGATTTGTAGTCTTTTTCTGCCTCATCGTATCGCTTTCTATACACGGTGAGCATGGCTGTTGCACCTAATCCCATGACGATCAACAGTGGACCGAGTTCAGACTCTGTTGTTCGATTTACAATCGATGTATGTTCACTTCCAAAACCGAAGATGATGTACGACAAAGCAATTAACCAGCACGCCGCTGAACACCACCCAAGCGTTATGACCGTGCGCTCTTCTTTCTTTTCTGCTTTTTTTCGTTTAATTAGTTCTCGTAACAATTTTGCAAGTGTTGGCGAGATCATTCCGTTATTAATCATTTCATTCACCTCAATACACTATATGAGGCTTGACTGCATATATACAAGTTTTCAAATAGCGGTAGACAAGATAAAGATGACAAGCGCGACGAACACAATCGTTAAAACTTGAATCAATATTGGACTTTTCGTTTGACGTTTTCTTTTCTTACTCTCTTTTGTAGTAGCAACGGATTCTTGCTCACCTGCTGGTTGTTCCCGCCTTTTTCTTCCGTACGTTTGAACCCTAGAAGGGGTGGACGCTAAAGTAGCAGCGGACTCATCCTTATCTTGTCGTTGACTCATTTCTTTACTACGATACTTTGTCCCCATATTCCTTCCCCTTTCCGTACAATTCCGAACTATATACAAGTACAGTACCGCAAGCACTCATTTTTTACAATTCATTTGCGAAGAACTTTGTGAGAACATCGTGACACGTTCGTGAAACGGTTGATAAAATCACTTGAAAGGCATACAATGAAACGTAACTTACATGATCTGGAGGGTTTTATGAATGGCTATTTTTACAATCGTCGATAAAGATACTTGCATTGCTTGTGGCGCTTGTAGCTTAGCTGCTCCTGACCTTTTTGATTATGATGAAGAAGGCTTGTCAGAATATGTTCCAGATGATAATACTGGAATGAGTGCTGTGCCAGAAGAGAAAGAGGATGATTTTCTCGATGCATACGAAGAATGTCCATCATCTTCAATTAAATATGCGAACGAACCGTTTCATCGTGATCCATTACGATTTGAAACGACATCTTCCTCGTAACTGTCGCTCTTCTCCATAGAGCATTTTTTTGACAGGTTCACTTTCATGCGTTACAGAACTACATACATAGAAAAAGGGAGCTGGGTTTGGTGAGTGTTACTGTATCATATGTGCTTGTCGCTGATTCAATGAGTACCGAAGGATTACGTCCATTGCTTGATGATCCACGAATTGAAGTCGTCCAGAAGAAACCTTCAGAATTAGACTCGTTAGAGGATTTCGTTGCTCTTGTTGTACGAAGTGCAACTCAAGTTGATGAGGCGCTGTTATTACGCATGCCTAATCTTAAAATCGTTGCTAGAGCAGGAGTCGGTGTCGATAATATTGATTTAGATGCAGCTACGAAACATGGTGTGATCGTCATTAATGCTCCTGATGGAAACACAATTTCAACTGCTGAACACACATTCGCCATGATGATGGCACTTTCTCGTAACATCCCACAAGCGTATGCGTCAGTGAAAGCAAAAGAGTGGAACCGTAAAGCGTTTCAAGGGATGGAACTAAGGGGAAAGACACTCGGCATTATCGGTTTCGGCCGCATTGGTTCAGAACTTTCTAAAAGAGCTGCTGCTTTTCAAATGTCAGTCGTCGTCTATGATCCATTTCTGACTCCAGAGCGCGCGAAAAAAGCTGGCGTTACACTCGTAGACCTTGAGGACCTGCTCAATCAAGCAGATGTCATCACTGTACACACGCCATTAACGAAAGAAACAAAAGGATTGCTAAATGAAGAAACATTAAAGAAAACAAAACGTGGTGTGTTAATCCTAAACATTGCCCGCGGTGGGATCATTGATGAAACCGCCCTTCAAAAAGCAATTGAAGATGGTCATGTAGGTGGTGCTGCACTTGACGTATTCGTGAACGAACCGACTGATAATTTCGACTTAATTAGCCTAAAACAAGTTATTGCAACTCCTCATATTGCTGCTTCCACGCATGAAGCACAAGAAAGTGTTGCATCACAAGTGTCGTATGAAATTGCTCAAGTATTAAACGGGGCACCTGCAACACACTCCATTAACTTACCTGCAATTTCTGAAGAACTTTATGAGCAAATTAAACCGTATTATGATTTAACGAAAGTAATGGGTTATTTCGCATCGCAATGTGTTAAAACCCCCGTTCAACATATTGATGTCTCGTTTGGCGGCGACATTGCAACTGAAGAGACGTCAGTACTGACGAGAAGTTTTATGTCAGGTTTTCTTTCGCCACGAGTTGACGCAGGGGTTAACGAAGTAAACGCAGGAATCATCGCCAAAGAGCGAGGCATTTCCTACAGTGAAGCTCACAGCTCAGAAAGCTACGGGTATGCGAACATCATACAGGCAAACATCAAAGGAACGGCTGGTGAGTTTCTCGTTCGCGGGACGTACATTGATGCTTTTGGACCGAGGATTATTCGTATTAATGAATTTAACGTCGACCTTTTCCCATCGGGTCACTTAATTTATATTCGACACACAGACCAACCTGGTGTAATTGGTGAGATGGGTCAGGCGCTAGGAAAGCATGGCGTGAACATCGCAACGATGCAAGTCGGTCGTAAAGAAGAAGGCGGCGATGCAATCATGATGCTTTCAGTCGATAAAGAAATCCCTCAAGATGCAATTGAACAATTAACGTCTGTTCCAGCAATACTCGCAGCTGACGTTATTGAACTTTAAACGATACAAAAGCCCCTTTTAGACGACGTTGTCTTAAAAAGGGGCTTCGTTATGACCTTGGAAAAAAAGTAGTGAAGAATTTTCGTTAGTTGCTCTGGTTCTCTTTTCTTAAGAAACAATGTTCCTTCGTCTGTAACTTTGAGCTCATTATTCCTCAAGAGAACCCAACCTTCTAGAAGTGAAACGTGTTGAAACAATCGATAAAGATGTACATCTGCAGTCTTTTTGTCATGTAGCAATTGGTAGTGAAGCATTTGTTCGATATCAAGCCAAGCTTCACGACGAATCAGTCCATCCTCATCCAATTCTACCGATCCTTGTTTTTCAATGTACTTTAACATAAAACGAAACAACGCCAGAAGCCACACTTGTTCTCGAGCTTTCGTTTGCTCGTTTAACCACTTGATCGTTGAAACAGGAGTATCTCTGGCTTCCATAAGCTCGCTCCTTTGTAGAACCTGCTCTTTAGACTGTAAAAGTTGTAACGACTAGAACATTCATAATGACGAGTAAAACTCCTGCAAACAACAATACCATACCGAATCGTTTTACATAATCCAACATGCTTTTAACTCCTAACCATATATGATTACCAGCAATCAGTATATGAGGTAGAACCTCATTTATTCCTTAAAAACAATGGCACTGCGCTCATACTCAACATCGGACACATTCAGAGAATGATTCACAAAACGCGCAGCGGCAAAAAAAGTAATCAGACAATCGATTTACATACTGCAAAACCGGTTCATGAATCGGTTCTTCTTGCTTAAGTTCTACTATTGCACGTTCGGCCCGTCTCGTTTCTGTGCGACATACGTGGAGCGAAGCGGCTAGTTCTGAACCCCCAGGTAAAATAAATCGTTCAAGTTGTGGTGATTTTTCTGTGTACGCATCAATCCACGCTTCCAATTGCTCAATCATCGCTGGTTGCACTTTTAAAACAGCATCTTCTTTCACCGTAGCAAGATCACTGCCGCAATCAAATAATTCATGTTGAATCGTTAACAATTGCGGTTTTAAGACGTGAAGCTCAGATTGTTCACAAATGACTCTCGCTTGCCCGATAAAACTATTTACTTCGTCTAAAGCGCCGTATGCATGGATTCGTAAATCGTGTTTAAAACGCCTTCCACCGATCACACTCGTTTTCCCTTGGTCGCCACCTCTTGTATAAATCTTCACTCTCGTCCACCTCCTAATTGTTACTTCTTAATATCGTACAGTGCTCAACATTAAAGAGCACTGTACTAAGTTACGTTCTCTAGTCTTTTCTCTTTAGAGCCTTGTGAAGTGTGATTGTAAATGTCGTCCCCATACCTTCTTTACTCTGAACGACAATTTCTCCACCGTGACTTTCAATGATGTTCTTAACGATTGCAAGTCCAAGACCCGTTCCGGCATTGCCACGCGTTCTCGCTTTATCAGCTTTGTAGAATCGCTCAAATACGAACGGTAAATCACTTTCTGGAATTCCAGTTCCCGTATCCGTAATATGGATCTTTACGGTTTCATTTGTTGAAGACATGCTACACGTAATACTTCCACCAGATTCGGTGTGACGTACAGCGTTCGAGTACAGATTCGTTAACACTTGCTCAATTCGATCTGGGTCCGCATAAATGATTGCTTCTTCTTCACTAGAGTTAAAGTGCAAATCTAAGTCTGCATCTTTCGCCATTTGCTGGAATTTCTGATGTACTTTTTTTGGCTAACTGTACGACTTCAAAATCTTGTTTGATGAGGGTGATATTCCCTGACTCCATCCGAGCGAGATCCAACAACTCATTCACTAACCGACCCATTCGAAGGGACTCATCGTAAATAATCCTCGTCATTTCTTCTTTCTCTTCTTCAGTTTCAGCGACATGATCAAGCAATGCTTCGCTGTACCCTTGCAACATCGCTATCGGAGTTCTTAGTTCATGTGAAACATTTGCGATAAAGTCTTTTCGAAGTTTGTCGTGTTGACGTTCTTCGGTCATATCTCGAATAACGAGGACAACTCCTCGAACGTGGTCTTCATCGTACAACGGGGTCATTAAGGACGCATACGTTCTTCCTTGTACCGATAATTCAACCCATTCCTCTTCTTCATGAGTAACGACTTTTTGGAATAGTAATTGCAAACGTTCAGGCAACCCTTGATTCTCGTCATTCTCATAGGCGTACGCTTCTAAAAAGCGTTCTGCTGGTGGATTTGTAACGACCATATCTCCCCGACGATTCAATGTAATCACGCCGTCTGCCATTGAACTAAGAATTCTCGTTAGTTGTGCCTTTTCATAATTTAACGCATTAATATTATTGTTCAATTGCCGTCTCATTCGATTAAACGCAATGGCTAACTGTCCAATCTCATCGTGTGTTAGCATCGGAACGGACGTATCGAATTTCCCTTTTGCAACTTCAAGTGTTACTTGTCGCATCTTTCGAAGAGGTGCAGTTACTCGGCTAGAAAGGAAAAAGGCAAAAAAAGGTCGTTAAAATTAAACCGATCCCTGCAGCAAGCAAGATAATTCGTTTCGTCTCAGCTGTCGTTTCATCCATTAAATCTAATGAATTGTATAGGAATATTGCAAATTGATCGTTTTGTGTGTAAGCAGGTGCACCAACAACAATATATTCTGAAGGTTGTTCATCACCAGGCTGCTCATACGCGATTGGACTAATGACTTGTCGCTCGCCTTCAAAGACTGCTTCAAACGTATGATGGTTGGCAAAAAAACAACGGTGGTATGTAATTACTCTCTTCTACAGCGGGATCTGTCGTCCAATATGGAATGTTCGCGAAAAATAACGACTTTCATTCCGTGCGCATGCTCCAATTGACGTACGGAGCGGAAGGACTGTGGTTGTCCTTCCCCTTGTTCAATGGTCGCAACGATAAAAGACGCATGATTACTCAGCTCATCTTCAACTTGTGATAGATGGAAGTTTTCAAAAAAAACTGAAAGAGCAGTATTGCTAAAATGCCCAATACTGCTGTAACGAGCATCAAAATCGTAATCCAAAGCTTCCCTACAATGCTCCGCCAAATCATTGTTTTTGCTTCACATTTTCGAACTTATAGCCAATTCCCCAAACCGTCGTAATCATGTCACCTGCGTCTGTTGAAATGCTATTTAGTTTCTCACGAAGGCGTTTTACGTGGGTGTCTACAGTACGTAAATCACCAAAGAACTCATACTTCCATACGTCCTTTAGTAACTTCTCTCTTGAAAATACTTTATCTGGAGAACTAGCCAAGTAATAGAGCAACTCATATTCTTTTGGCGTTAGTGCGACCTCTTCCCCTTTTACCGTCACACGATGCGCATCATGGTCAATTGAAATGGCATCAAATACGAGAATGTTCTTCGCTTGTGTGTCCGTTTGCAAATAACGCGTAGATGACGTTCTGCGAAGTAGCGCTTTTACACGAAGAATGACTTCTCTTGGACTAAATGGCTTAACGATATAGTCATCTGTACCTTCTTCAAATCCTTGGACGCGATTTGCTTCTTCACCTTTTGCAGTCAGAATAGCAACAGGCGTCGCTTTAACCGTACGCAACTCTTGTAACACCTGAATGCCGTCCATACCTGGCATCATTAAATCTAGCAAAATTAAGTCATAATCATCTTCAGTTGCTAATTGAAGTGCCTCTTCACCGTTTTCTGCTTCTACGACCGTATATTTCTCTCGTTCCAAATACATACGAAGAAGTCGACGAATGCGTTCTTCATCATCAACGACGAGAATTTTCACTTCATGTTCGCGTTCAAATTCAGTTTCCATACACATAAACCCTCCACAACAATGATGGTTACGTTCTAGAACAACTAGAACGAAAGAGGCGATCTTTTACAGAGCGCCTCTTTCATACTTTCTAATAAGCGAATTGCTGATTATGCATAGGAGTGTAATCCGGCAATCACTAAGTTAACAAAAATGAGGTTAAACATAATGATAGCAAATCCGATTACCGCAAGCCAAGCAGATCGCTCACCAATCCAGTTTCTAGATAGTCTTAAGTGTAAATATGCTGCATAGAAGAAGAACGTAATAAGCGCCCATACTTCTTTAGGGTCCCAACCCCAGAATCTTGTCCATGCAATTTGAGCATAAATCATTGCAAAGGCAAGTCCACCAAGAGCAAACAATGGGAAACCAATCGCAATCGCTCGGTAACTTAATTCATCAACCGTTTGTGGCTTTACCCCTTTTAAGAGAGGTTGCAACATCGCAGCAATTCTGCGGTTACGTCCAATTAAACGAATCACCCAATAAAGAAGGAAACCACTACCAAATGACCAAACGACTGTATTTAAATCTTCGCTAATGATCCAATCAGGTGCGTAAAAGATCGGAGAAAAGCGATCTTCTGTTTGAAGAACCCCTTCATTTGGACCGATAATCGCTGGCAAGTTGTACGTCTTCTCAGCGTCTTCGCCTTGCTCATTTACATACGTAAATTGCGCTTCATAATTTGTAGCTTCAAAAACGTTTGTAAGAATAACAAATGCAAGACCTGTTAATAACGTATACATAATAAACTCAATACCAAACGTTCGTTTCGTCATTTTCTTACCTGACAAATCGAGCGTACGGACTAAGTAAACGAGTCCAGCTCCAAAACTTACGGCTAAAATCCCTTGTGCCAATGCTACCGTAATAACATGAATTGCTAACCAGTTTGATTGCAATGACGGTACGAGTGGTGCAATCTCTGTTGAGAAAACGGAAGCATATGCAATAATTAGCATGATGACTGGAATTGTAAACAAACCGAGTACATTTGATTTATAAATTCCATTGATAACAACGAATGCAAGACTAAAACAAATCGCTAGAAATGCGGTGTACTCAAACATGTTACTAACTGGCGGGTGTCCACCTGCTGCCCACCGCGTAAAGAAATACCCAAAAGCAAATACAACACCAATAACTGTTGCAATGTACCCCCAAGTACCCCAGCGATTTTTCTTAACATTTCCCTCTTTATTTCGGAATTGACGACCTGTTACAGATAAAATGTAAAAGACAGTCGCTGCAAAATAAAAGAAGAAGGCAATGTAGAGTAAATTACTGCTTAACTCTGCTAGAGAATTCATACGTGTACCTCCTAACCGCTCATGTTTCGTTCACGAGCGGCACACTCTTAAAGATTATCCTTTTCCTTGTATTCCTTTTCATACTCTTCATCCGTCTGATCCACAGGTTCACTAAGCTCTGTTTGTTCAGTTACACTACGAATTTCTTTTTTTGATGGATTCCCAGTTTTTGTTCGTGTGGGCTGCAATGAGGATCTCTCCATCGTTTTCTCGTTGTAACCAAATTCGACGGTGTGGCCAATACGAACCTTGTAAGAGTCCCAACAAGAATATTGAACCACCAGCAATGAGAAATGGTAGCGTCAAATCTTTACGGACCTTTAAGCCGGTGACGTGATTCGTATCAATGCCTGCAAATGTAAAGGCATACTGATGTGGATCATCTTCGTCGTCTCTAATCTCAAAGTTTCTTTGAATCCGAATAAATGTCAGTTCTTCTTCACCATCTTCATTTGTCATCTCGAAGATAAATGCCGGGTTATCTGGAACGTTATTCTCTGTTGTCGGTTCACCCGCATCGTTAATGATGAAGTTAGCGAAATAATCGTAGATGTAGACTTCTTCACCGTTATCAAGCGTGTAATAGTCTTCTGGATTGTTTAAATCAACCGTAAAGGATCCAGCAGGCTCCCCTGTTTCACGATCTTCCACATCAAAACTCATCGCACTTAACTCATTCAATTTGTAATCAAGCTGATACACAGAATAGTTATCGAAATAGAGCGGTCTGTTCACTTCAATGTCTTGTTCTGAAATCGCTTCTAATTCTCGACCTGCACCGACCGTAGACTCATCTGTTGGCTTGTATAGAATCGAGTGTGTTCGGAATGTCTCAATGTGTTCTGCGCCAGGAGCGGCTTGCATTGCCCCTTGGAAGCGCTCGTCATCTTCGTCATAAAGTTCAACGTCGAATTGTAAGTTTTCTAAGTAATAGTCTTGGCTTGTACCAGGAACTGGCACAGTTTCTCCTTCACGAACCACATGTTCGCATCCACATACATACCAGGGAAAAACCGTAGCATAGCACCTACTAAAAAGATAATGAGGCCAATATGGTTAACGTAAGGACCCATCTTGCCCATCTCGCTTTTTCAGCAAGCACGTTTCCATTTTCTTCGAAAATCTTGTAGCGTTTCTTTCTCAGAAGTGACACGGCTTTGTTCATCGTGTCATCTTGGTCGGATACCGTTGAGCGTCCGAAAATACGTTGACGGGACATGAATTTCTCATGACGTGTAACCCGTTGGTTTTTTAATGCTTTGTATAGCGGGAAGAAACGGTCAATACTTGCAATCAGAATTGAAATCCCAAGTGCTGTAATGAGTAACATGTACCACCATGATCCGTATAAATTATGAAAACCGAGTGTATAGTACAGTTCTCCAGCCCAGCCGTGTTCTTCAGCATAATAAGTCGCAGCATCTTGTCCAGGCGGAATAAATAATTCTTGAGGAAAGATTGTTCCGACTGCCGATGCGATTAATATCACGACAATAATGGTAATTCCTACCTTTACAGATGAGAAGAAATTCCATACCTTATCTATGATCGACTTGTTATACGTTTGGGAACGTCGCGCTGCACCTTCATAGCGCATGTTCAATAACTCATTTGAATCATTCTTGACGAGAGGCTTCCCGCATGAGCCACAAACTTCAGTACCGAATGGGTTCACGTGCCCACATTCACAAATAATTTCTTTCTCTTTCAATACAATCACCTCGTCCTAACTCGTGAGGGCTCTTATTTCAACAACAATTATACCGACTATACGCTTAAGATACTCCACGTTTCTATGACGGTTATGTGACAGCTAATTCACGAAGTCGTGACACCTCAATCGGTTTTAACGGACGATAATCACCTGGTTGCATCGTTTCTAGTGTTAATAATCCATATTGTTCTCGCTTTAACTTAAGGACTGGATGGCCGACTGCCTCAAGCATTCTTCGTACTTGATGGTTTCTACCTTCTGTAATGACAAGCTCAATAATTGACGTATCGTTTTGTTTATTACCAGATTTAAAGGAAACTTTCGCTGGCAATGTTTTTCCATCTTCTAACTGAACACCTTTGGCTAACTGTTTTAACGTTTCTCTTGAAGGCTTCCCTTTAATTTTAGCGATATACGTTTTCTTAATTTTGCTTTTCGGGTGCATCATTAAATTAGAGAATTCACCGTCGTTCGTTAAAATAATTAAACCAGACGTATCGTAGTCCAAACGACCAACAGGATAAATGCGTGCTTCTTCTTCTTCAATAAAGTCGGTAACGACTTTACGATCTTTGTCATCTTTTACAGCAGAGATGACCTTTCTAGGCTTATAAAGCACATAATAAACAGGCGCTTCCTTAGTAATCGGTACATCATCCACTTCAATTGTTGCGCGCTCACCAACTTTTGTACCGAGTGTTTTGACAACCTCGCCATTCACTTTCACACGACCGGCGAGAATTAATGATTCAGCTTTTCTTCTTGACGTAATCCCTGCTTGGCTATTACTTTTTGCAAACGTTCCATGTCTTCACCTCGCATTTTATCATACGCTTAACACTTTGATTGTTCAAGGAGGAGACACGCCTTTTGAACATCGCTAATTTTCTTACAAAACAAAAAGACCATGCTTTTTTATCAGCATGACCTTTTTTACATCGAACCAAACACAAGAACTACGAAAAAGATTGCCGCAAGTAATCCACAAACATCGGCTAATAAACCTACCTTTAACGCATCCCCAATTTTCTTGATGCCGACCGCTCCGAAATAAACGGTAATTACATAAAGCGTTGTGTCTGTACTCCCTTGCATCGTGGAAGCCATTCGACCGATTAATGAATCTGGGCCGTGAACGGCAATCAGGTCACTCATAATGCCGAGTGCCCCTGTCCCAGATAACGGTCTCATGATGGCGAGAGGTACGATATCTGGGGGAACACCAACCATTGCAAGCAGAGGAGCGATGCCTGCTAAAATAAAATCTAACGCACCAGATGCTCTGAAAATTGAAATCGCAACGAGCATCGCAACGAGTGGAGGAATGATGCCAATCGCAAGCTGAAAGCCGTCTTTAGCTCCATCAACAAAGGTTTCATAAGCCGGAACTTTTTTTATAAATCGCGGTCGCTAAAATAACGAACAACAATACTGGGATTAAATACATGGAGATTGTTGAAAGAATAACCATTTATCTCACCTTTTTTTTCGTCTCGTTCGACGCCAATGGAAATAACGATCAATGAGTATTGCACTCGTAGCACCAACAATCGTCGCAGCAATTGTCGTGCCGATAATTTCTCCAGGGTTTTGAGAATCATATGTCATTCGAATCGCTATAACTGTCGTTGGTATTAGCGTAATGCTCGCTGTATTAATCGCTAAAAACGTAATCATTGAGCGACTTGCTTCGTCTTTTCCACCGTTTAGCACTTTTAACTGTTCCATCGCTTTGATCCCCATCGGTGTTGCTGCATTTCCAAGACCAAAGAAATTAGCGGTCATATTCGATAGAATATAACCCATTGCTGGATGATCTTTAGGTACTTCTGGAAACAATTTTCCTATGACAGGTGCAAGAAATTTCGACAAAGCCTTTAATAGGCCACCTTCTTGGGCAATCTTCATCATGCCAAGCCAGAACACCAATACGCTAATCAAGCCAAAACTTAACGTTACGGCTTGTTCAGCCCCTTCGAAAATCGCAGCATTCACTTCGTCCATCCGATTGTTTATCACTGCAAATATTAATCCGATGATTAGCATGGTCATCCATATCCAATTAATCATCGTTTCACCTCATCCATTGCTCAAATTGTTGCTTTATGCGAGACCAAAATGACGGCTTTTCGTCAACTTCTTCCTCCATTTTGAATACAGGCAATGACGTTAACGTCTGATTATCTAACATAAATTGCAAACTACCTGCACGCTCATCGTCTTCTTCTGTTAATACGACTTTCGGAACGACTCGCTTTTCTTCATCTTCTTTCAGCGGGTAACGCACACTTTCTTTTACGTACAACCCTGATAAATCTTCTTGTACTTCGCTTCTTGTAAGTTCACCCTCGTTAATGAGTGTCGTCATTTCGTAGTCACTAAACCCATATTCAAACATCCGAACATGGTCGTCCCAATCAGACGGTGCATTGAGCGTGACTGCAATTAATTCCATACCGTCTTTCTCCGCAGAAGAGACGAGTGTACGCTTAGCTCTTTTCGTAAAGCCTGTCTTTCCTCCTGTACTATACTCGTATCGCTCTGTGAGCAGTCGGTTTTTGTTTTTCCACACTCGGTCCCACGACTCGTTTTCATTCGGTGCTTTATGAATCTTCGTTCCTGAAATGTCACGAAACTTCTCGTATTTCATTGCTTCTTGCATAATCACTGCCATGTCTTTTGCACTTGAGTAATGCTCTTCATGGTCATCAAGTCCGTGTGGATTGGCAAACACCGTTTTTTCTAACCCAAGTTCATGAACTTTTTCATTCATCAAATAAACAAATCCATCAATACTGCCACCAACGTGTTCAGCAATGGCTACAGCACTGTCATTCCCAGAGCGAAGCATTAATCCGTAAATCAAGTCCTCCAGCGTTACTTTTTCACCTGCACGTAAATACAAAGAAGACCCTTCGGTTCCTTCCGCGTTACTTGATATGGTGACTTGATCATCCAGTTCGCCTTGTTCAATTGCAATGAGAGCCGTCATAATTTTCGTTATACTCGCAATCCGCAAACTTGTATCCGCGTTTTTCTCATACATCACTCGACCACTATCGACCTCAATCAATACTGCCGCTTCTCCTGAAACAGAGAATGGCGCTTCGCTTGCTGGTGTTTCAGCCTGTCCCGTCCATGGATGTATGATAAATAAAAGTGCCAATACTAAACATCCAATCCCTCGCCTTTTCATCCCTTTTCCCTCCTGCCACCACACGTTACCTCAATCTATGTGATCGTTGGACAAAGTATGATTACAGAATGAAACGAGCAATCAGAGGCAAACTGTATAAAAAAAAGAAAGGTACATTAATAAATGGAAAACTTACTTGCTGATTTTGCAGTCGTCTCAGGAAGAATTGTGACCATCATTCCATTACTGCTCGTCTGTACGTTGTTTATGGGAAAGCGGTCCGTTGGTGAATTGCCTGTATTTGACTACTTAATCATGATTACGCTAGCTTCAGTTACCGGTGCCGATATTGCAGATCCAACGGTTCCACACATACATACAGCTTATGCAATCGTTGCAATTGCATTTTTCCAACGGTTTTGGACTTATTTGACGTTACGTTATAAACCATTCGGTAAGCGGGTCACATTTGCCCCGACCATTGTTATGGAGCACGGCAAATTCATTCCAAAGAACATCCGACACATCCATTACACGCTAGACAATATTATCGGAATGTTACGAGAGAAAGACGTATTTCATCACGATTCTATTCACTATGCCATTATCGAAGCAAACGGACGTTTAAGCATCTTAAAAAAACGAAAATGGACAACCAGAACGGTTGTCCTATCCTTTAATCGTCGACGGTGAACTTGATCAGAGTACGACGAAAAAAATTTCATATTGATGAACTTCAACTGATGACGATGCTAAAAAAAACAAAACATCCGCTCATTAAAAGATATCTTCTATGCCGACTTGGATCACTATGGTCGCTTAACCGTCACGAAACAAAACGGTGAGCTAACGTTACATACGTTTGAGCATTAACCTTTCGGTTTAAAAACGAGCGCTGCAAGAAATGAGAAGATGATTGCAGCCGAGATCCCTGCACTCGTAATTTGAAAGATCCCAGTAATCACACCAATTAACCCTGTACGGTCTGCTTCTGCAAGTGCTCCGTGCACGAGTTGGTTACCAAAGCTTGTGATCGGTACGGTCGCTCCCGCTCCCGCAAAATCGATCAATCGTTCATAAAGTCCAAGTCCATCGAGGACTGCTCCGACTACAACGAGTGTTGCCATCGTATGTGCAGGTGTTAACTTCAAACCGTCCATCATAAGCTGACCGACTACACAAATAAGGCCACCTACAATAAATGCCCATAGAAAAATCATCGTTTACGCCCCTTTCCGTTCAATCACAACAGCATGAGCAATGCATGGAATCGACTCTTTTTGTTGATACGTTAACGGTGAAAGAAGTGCTCCTGTTGCACAAACGAGTATTTTTTTATACTTTCCTTGTTGCATTTCTTGTAGGATCTTACTAAAAACGACTGCTGCTGAACAACCGGTCCCACTCGCTCCTGCCATGGCTTCAGTTCATCATCATAAATCATTAGCCCACAATCTTGGAACTTCCCTTCTGGTAAGGTCACACCTTTTTGTCGAAACCATTCAAGTGCGATTGAGCGTCCAACTTGTCCTAAATCACCGGTCAAAATTAAGTCGTAATCTTCTTCAGACGTATGAAAATCATTAAAATGCGTCATAATCGTATCCACTGCGGCAGGCGCCATCGCCGCTCCCATATTAAACGGATCTTTAATGCCGTTATCGATCACTTTACCGATCGTTGATTTCGTCACATGAATGTTAGATCCAGTTGGTGCTACGAGTGCTGCCCCACCAGCTGTGACCGTTCGTTGGGCGGTTGGTGGTCTTTGGGAACCGTACTCAATTGGATAGCGGAACTGCTTTTCAATTGCTGCATAATGGCTAGCCGTTCCTGCCAAAACGTATGGCGCTCCTTGTTCAACGACCATTGCAGCAAGTGATAAGGCTTCCATTGAAGTAGAACACGCCCCAAACAAACCGAAAAACGGAATGCCTAACGTTCGCGAAGCAAAACTCGTACCGGTAATTTGATTAATCAGATCACCACCAAATAGAAAGGCAACCTCTTCTGCGGTAATGTTTGCTTTCGTTAACGTTTCTTTACACGCTTCTTCCATTAACTTTTTTTTGAGCTTTTTCAAAGGAATCTTCATTGATCCACAAATCATCATACATTTTATCGAAATGATCCTTGAGCGGTCCTTTTGCTTCGGTCGGACCGACAACAACACCAGACGAGACGATGCATGGCTCACTTTCGTAACGAAAGCTCTGTTTGCTAATGTACATTACATCGCCCCCCATTGACCTGTAGCGACCGTATAAATAATCCCGATAATAAAGCTGCAACCGTACCGAATACGATTACCGAGCCTGCAAGCTTAAACATGTTACCTCCAACTCCAAGCACATAACCTTCCGTTTTGTACTCAATAGCGGTTGAAGCCATTGAATTCGCAAAGCCTGTAACAGGTACAGCCGTACCAGCACCTGCAAATTGAGAAAATTTATCATAAACACCAAAACCTGTTAGTAACACTGAAATAAAAATCAATGTCGCAACCGTCGGTGCTCCTACCGTAGCTTCATTAAAGTGAAAAAAATGCATGTAAAATGTGCTAATGCATTGGCCAATTACGCAAATGAACCCTCCAACAAAGAATGCTTTTACACAGTTCATAAGCATTGGCCGTTTCGGTTCAATCCGGCTGGCTACTTTTTGATAGGCTTCCTTTTCCATTTGATCGCCATTTTGTTGACTCATACGTTTCCTCCTATAATGGTTTCATATACTCTTGAATTTCTAACAAGCGTTCATGTGTTTCATAGCCGTCAATTTTCTTCTCATCTACATCTTTTTCTAACTTCTTAAGTTCTTGAAACGCTTTTTGGTCGGTAGAGAAATGAAGTTGTGTCGTACTAGGTAGCCGTGCGTCTAACTTCTTTTCAGCACGTTCACCGAACTCTTTTAATTCAAATCGAATGTGATGTTCAACTTGTGGCGCTATAAAAACGTGGTTACCTAAAGAAACCGCGTATACATCTGTAACGTGTTCCAACGTTTTTGTAATGCTTTTCGCTTTTTGAGCAAGTGCTTGGTGCTCTTCTGGCTGATCATCTGCATATGGCGAATGTTCCAATTGTACGGCATGTAATTCATCTGTATGGTGCGTGGACAAATCATTCATCAATAACTCACGGCTTTCTTCTGAACACCCTTGCAACAAGCCAATAAGTAGTAAACTAACGATAAACAAAGATCGAAAGTGTTTCACGAACGTATTCACCTACTTTCTTGATTAATTTTATTGTCTGCCGAAGAACAAGGCTCATACGTGACAATACTTTCCTAAAACATAAAAAAACCAGCCATGATCGGCTGGAAGAATCGTTTATTAATGGCGCGTAAGATTGCACTAAATTAATGCCTTGTTCCAAATTACTATGTTTTTATAAGCCCATCTCTTGCATGAGCAGTAAAACATAGCAACAAAAAGCCCTAGTTCAGAGAACTAAGGCTAACTCGTTTTATTCATCGCTTTGAAGGTCTTTGTAATTGCTTAAGAACAAGTCCATTTGTTCTACATCTTGGTCTTGATCTTCTTCGATCTTCGGTAAATGTTGCAATGATTCAAGTTCAAAAACGTCAAGAAAACGTTCGGTCGTAACGTAAAGAATGGCACGCCCCATTCCTTTGGCCCTGCCAGACTCTTCTACTAATCCTTTACTGACGAGCGTGCTTAAGGCTCGATCTGCGTTTACGCCACGAATTTCTTCCACATCACTCCGAGTCACAGGCTGTCGATAAGCGACAATTGCAAGTGACTCTAGAGCTGCTTGTGACAATGTTGAGCGTTCAGGCGGCTTTGCGTATCGTTCGATGTAAGAAGCATACTTCGGTCTCGTCGTTAACGTATAGACACTCCCAAACTTCATCAGTTGTAATGTATACCCTTTTTCTTCATATTCCTCTTTCAAACGCTCTAACTCACGGCTCACTTTATCTTCTTCAAGTTCTAATACTGTTGCAAGTCGGGCGACGTCTATGCCTTCATCACCACTTACATAAAGAAGCGTTTCGATAATACCGGTTAACTCCTCATGCATGTACACTCATTCCTTTAGCCTGAATCCAAATATCTTCAAAATTCTCCTCTTGCTCACATGAAACATCGCCATCTTTCACGAGTTGCAAGAGCGCAATAAACGTCGTCACTTGTCTGTCCATTTCTCCGATAGCAAACGCTTGTTGAAACGAAACGGGTGAGTTTTGGCCTGCTAACACATCTGTAATGACAGTCATTCGCTCTTCAATTGAATGCCTTTCTTGCTCAACGGTCGTATGCTTTGGCGAACGCATTCGCACACGCTGTTTCATCTTTTGAAAAGCTTGGATTAAATCCGTGACGGTCGCATCCACGTCTTCATCCACTTCTTGAACTTCAGTATAATCTTTATACTGTTCAAGATCTGTAGGAGATTTGCTATAGCGCTTGGCACGATGATCGCTTTGCTCTTGTAGAAAGTTTGCAGCTTCTTTATATTTCCGATACAAATCGAGCTGCATCGCCAATTCTTCACGCGGGTCTTCTTCTTCCCACTCTTCCCATTCTTCGTCTTCATTTACCAACTCAGGTGTCGGCAGTAACATTTTACTTTTAATTGCGAGTAGTGACGATGCCATGACGAGGTATTCACTTGCAACGTCCAACTCGAGTTGTTGCATCGCATGTATGTACGTCATATATTGTGCAGTAATCTCTGCAACCGGTATGTCATAAAGATCAACCTCAGCTTGTTGTACAAGGTGCAACAACAAGTCAAGCGGTCCTTCAAAGCTTTCCAACTTTACTTGATAACGTTCCAAAATGACTCCTCCACGTTAAAAAAATAATGCAAGCGAGAAAAGCTCTTAGCGATCATCCGCTAAGAGCTTAAACGACTACATTTCCATGTTCGCGCGATGCGATTGACAACTGTTTAGGAACGGTTCGGTCTTTTCATTGCCTACAAGACTTTTATCGAGGCGGTCTTCTAATGTGCATACCATTTGAACGCCAACGCCTTCAGAACGATAAGACGGATTCACACAAACGTGCTCAAGCAAAATGGTACCATCATCACGCTCAATATAACCGACAACTCCTACAAAGTCGTCGTCCTTTTTCCATAAAAACAACTTCCAGTTATCTTCATTTTCATATCGATTAATCGTCTCTGTCAACGTTTTTATATCTTTAAGGTCCGGCATGAAAGATAAAAGACCCATCGCGATTTTTTTAAACGATGATTTATATTTCACTAACATTTGCCTGACTCTCCCCTCTTACATACAAAGAGATACAACTCGTTCTTGTGACATGAAAAAACAAAAACATGGACGAGCCATGCTTTAAAGCCACATTTCCTCACTTTAACATCGTATCTTGTATCATTATACATATGCGAGACCCGATCAGCAAGTTCTCGTTCGAAAAGGGGAGAATTATCCTGCAGCAAACTTAGTCTAAGGATTGTAGCGAAAGGTCATTTTTGACAAGGTCTTCATACGTTTCTCGCTTAACGACCAGTTGATGCTTGCCTTGTTCTACAAACACAACCGCAGGCTTAGCGAGTCGGTTATAGTTGCTTGCCATTGAATATCCATAAGCTCCTGTCGAATAAACAATTAACAAGTCCCCCGATTTTGCTTTTGGAAGCGTGATGGCATCAATAAGCATATCACCACTTTCACAAGCTTTTCCAGCAATTGCATACGTCACTTGTTCATTATCAGGCGTTGCCTGGTGAGCAAGCGCCGCGTCATATTTTGCGTCATACAACGCTGGGCGGATATTGTCGCTCATTCCACCGTCCACACTAATATAGTGGCGAACATTCTCAATAACTTTCTCTGAGCCAATCGTATAGATTGTACTTCCTGCTTCTCCAACAATTGAGCGCCCAGGCTCAATCCAGATTTCAGGAATTGCCATGCCTGAACGTTCGGAAGCTTCCTTTACGGCTTTGACGATTGTTTTTACGAATACGGACGGGTCGAGTGGTTGGTCGTCGTCTGTATAGCGAATTCCAAAACCACCGCCAGTATTAACGACCTCAGCTTCATACGACAACGTTTGTTTCCAGTTTTGTAAATGACGATACAAAATATCAATGGCCTCAATAAATCCATCGGTCTCAAAGATTTGTGAGCCGATATGACAATGAAGGCCAAGTAAATGTAAAGAATCGTCTTCTAACACTTCAACGGCTGCACGTTTTGCTTGTCCAGCTTGAAGATCAAAGCCAAACTTGGAATCTTCTTGTCCAGTAGAAATATACGCATGCGTATGTGCTTCAACACCCGGTGTGACTCGTAGTAAGACTGGCGCAACTTTTCCTTGTCTTTTACTCTCACTAGAAAGCAATGATAATTCATGAAAATTATCAACAACAAAACAGCCGATTCCAAGCTCAATCGCTTCTTTAATTTCTTCTAAACTTTTGTTGTTGCCGTGGAAATGAACCTTCTCCATTGGAAAACCAGCTTTTTTAGCTGTGTACAATTCTCCACCAGAAACGACATCTAAACTTAAACCTAAATGCTCGGCGAGTTGAACCATTGCAACTGTACTAAAGGCTTTGCTCGCATAAGCAACTTGAAAATTAATTTCTTCTTCTTTAAACGCATCGATAAAGGCATGAGCTTTATTGCGAATCACCGTGGTATCGTAGGCATACAGTGGCGTACCATACGTATTTACTAGTTCTTCGGCGCTCACGCCACCAATCGTGATGCTTCTTTGATGTACATCGTTTGACATGCCCTCACCTCTCACTATTCATGCCAATTATTGTACCATCTCTGTTTTTAATTGTCTCCTTGTTTAACCGGATCTTTCGGATTCACAATTCGGGGTCGAAGTCTCATGCTTGGCACCGTTGTACGAATGGCAATTTGCCACATTCCTTTCGGATCAAACGGGAGAAACGGCCATAAATACGGTTTATGAAGTGGTTTCATTCCCGTCATGAGAATCAACACGACAGTTAACGCAATGACGAGTCCGTAACTCAAAAACAAACCCGTTGCGATGATGAGTACAATTCGAAGCATCTTTAAAGCTGTTCCCATCTCAGCACTAGGAACCGCAAAAATTCCGACTGCCCCTAGTGACATATACAATATAACTTCAGGCGTTAACAAACCAACACTAATCGCAACATCACCAATCAATAAGGCTGCCACTAAGCGAGAGCCGTCGCTAGTGGAGACGGGGTATGAATGGCGGCCATTCGTAACAACTCAATTCCAAACTCAGCGACGAGCACTTGCGCCATGAGTGGGACGTTTGATTCTTCTTCAGGACCGAGATAACTAAGCGCATCTGGAATCATATCTGGTTGTAAAACGAGCAATGACCATAGAGGAACGATAAGAATGGATGAAATAATCCCGATAAACCGTAGCCACCGTAAAAACGTCCCGACTGCTGCCGATTGGCGAAACTCTTCTGCGTGTTGAACATGATGAAAAAAACGTTACAGGTAACAGAATAACTGACGGTGAAGTATCGACAATAATAGCGACGTGTCCTTCCAACAAATGAGTTGAAGCAACGTCTGGTCGTTCTGTATATCGAACGAGCGGGAACGGGTTCCACCCTTGATTAACAAGGTATTCTTCAATCGTCTTATCAGCCATTGAGATACCGTCAATATCAATTTGTTCGAGCTCTTTTTTTATAATTGAAACGAGGTCTGGATCTGCAACGCCATGAATATACGAGATACAAATATCCGTCTTCGATCTTGAACCAATTTGCATAATTTCATTTCGTAAATTTTCATCACGAATGTGACGTCTCGTTAATCCGGTATTTTCAATAATGTTCTCCGTATACCCGTCCCTTGCACCACGAACGACCCGCTCTGTGTCAGGTTCTTGTGGTGAACGACCTGGATAATTACGTACATCAACAACGAAGGCTTTCTTCTCATCTTCAAGCAATATAAAGACGAGACCACTTAACATATAAAAAATACAGTCTTCGATTGTTTCTGTGTATTCGACTTGTAGATGGGTTAAATGGTTCTCAATTGTTTCTTGAACGGTGTCCGCTTCAGGATCTAAATGATCCAAATGCATTAATTCTTTTAATACTTCAATTACGTTTTCAATATTTGTTAACCCGTTACAATAATAAATTTGTACTTCTTTTTCTAGTATGTTTAACTTACGTACACCAACATCAAAACTGTCATCCATACCAAGACGTTCTTTAAAAATCTTTTCGTTTTTATGGATATGAGAAGATAGCGGGGTATGTTCTCGCTTCGTTTGCTCTTTCATGCTACTTTGCACTCCGTTCTATAATCAACTTCAGTGCTTTTGTTGTTATTTTCGCACCTTTATGGGGGTCATCCCTTCCAGCCATCTTTCCGAGATCTCCAATTCCTACAACCGTTTTAATGTCCAATTGATCGAGTACATATACAGTGTCGCCGTGGACTTTGTGATCTTCTAGATCTGGAATGCCCTCCTTATCAACTCCTTGACTGACGAGTTGTCCGTTGCGATCAATGGACACATCAACTCGTCCAATCAGCAGAACGGTCCGCTGATGAAACAGCGAGTGCACCGATGATATCCATTTCCTCTTCTTCAGCTAACTGCTTCATTAACGTTTCACCTTTGCCGATTTCGACTTGTCCAGCATCATCAAATAAAACGACTGTAATCGGATACTCACTCGCTTTTACTTTTTTCAAGAGATCTTCATACGAGCAGCACGTCGGATTGCCTCCTGATAAAATAACGTGACCGATCGATAACGTTTTTGTTGCTCGTATGATTGCCTTACACGTAATGGCGTCTCCATCTGTCACGAAAATCACTTTTTGCATAATCCACACCTCACCCTTTTACCGTTTTATTATGAATCAATGTTTAGCTCATTATGTATTGACGGAATGTTTCACAATTACGGTATGTGAAATTTAAGAAAAGAAAAGACGAGTGCTTAAGATCACTCATCTTCATGAAAACGTCTTGTAATGGCGCCTCGTTTTGGTATCGTTAAATAAAATAAACCTTGTTCTAAGGAACCATTCATTTGAGTATCATCAGCATTTGGTAAATAAAACGTCCGAGAACTTCGCTCGTAATAGTGGCCGTTATGCTTCGCTGCAGAAATCATTAAATACGGCGTATTATACTCAATTGTAATATCATCTTTTGTCATGTTCGGTAACCGACCTTCAATCGTATACCCATTGTCATATTCGATTACGTGCAATTGATTCTCAAGTAACTGTCTTGCCATCGGTACAATATGGTGAATAAAAGCATCTTGAATCACGTTCGCAATGCTTCCTAGAATCCGGCTACCTTTTGATGGTGGCAACGTCATCACTTCGTCCCCCATTTTCTTTCATTTACTACCGTTGTATGCAACCATTATTTGCTTTGTGCCCAGATAAACGTGCAGCAAAAAAATAGGCACAAAAAAAAGCTTGCATTTGCAAGGCTTAATTGAAAAAAAGTAATGGCCCACGACTCAGAAGGTCACCTACAACCATACTTGTAAGGTTCATGATGTGGTAAGAAATTCTGTTTAAGCAACGGTTAACAACAGGTTGTTAACCGTTACTCGACCATTTCTTTTCGCATCTTTTCTAGAATTTTCTTCTCGAGTCGAGAGACTTGCACTTGTGAGATCCCTAACCGCTCTGCCACTTCAGACTGTGTTTTATCTTTGTAGTATCGTAAGAAAACGATCAGTCTTTCCCTTTTTTTCCAAATGTCTGACGACATCTCTGAGAGCTAGCTCATCAAACCATTTAGATTCATCAGGATCTGATATTTGATCCATGAGCGTAATCGGATCACCCTCGTTTTCATAGACCGTTTCATGAAGTGATGACAATGTACGTGTTGCTTCATTAGCAAACACAACATCTTCTGTAGAGATATCCATTGATTGCGCAATTTCGTTAATCGTCGGAATTCTCCCGAGTTGTTTCGTTAACTCTTCTTTTTGTTTACGGATTTTATGGTTTAACTCTTTTAAAGAACGACTTACTTTAACCGTTCCATCATCTCGGATAAATCGTTGGATTTCTCCGATAATCATCGGAACGGCATAGGTTGAGAATTTCACTTGATAAGACAAATCAAACTTATCGATCGATTTCATCAGTCCGATACAACCGATTTGAAACAAATCCTCGGCTTCGTAGCCACGATTTAAAAACCGCTGAACGACAGACCAGACGAGCCGAGTGTTGTTTTCAATCAGTTGGTCTCGAGATTCTTTTATTCCTTTTTGACTTTCTTCAATCCATGTCCGCACTTGCTCATCTGAAGGTTTTTTTTATCTCGTTTGGTTTTTGTCTCCATAACAACGCCCCTTAATGGTTCACAACTTTGTTTTTGGACAGCTGTTTCTTGACATAGACCGTCGTTCCACGCCCTGCTACAGACGTGACACTCATTTCATCCATAAAGTTTTCCATGATCGTAAATCCCATTCCTGAACGTTCAAGGTCAGGTTTTGACGTGTACAGTGGCTCTTTTGCTTGGTCCACATCATCAATGCCACCGCCTTCATCACGTACGCTAATGCCAACCACATCATCGTCGAGATGAACAGTAATGGTGACCGTTCCGGCTGGATTTTCTTCATAGCCATGAATAATCGCATTCGTTACGGCTTCAGACACAACCGTCTTAATTTCTGTTAGCTCGTCCATTGTCGGATCTAGTTGCGCAATAAAAGCTGCAACACTCACACGGGCAAATGACTCATTTTGACTTAGTGCAGAGAATTGGATTTCCATTTCGTTCTTCATTTACACGGCCTCCCCCAAAGCTTGTAGTGCATGAGATTCCTGTTCTTCTAAGGATAATACCTTAAACAGCCCTGCCATTTCAAATAATCGATAAACAGGTGCACTCACTCCACAAACGATCAACCTTCCACCTCGAGGTTGAAGCTTCTTATACCTTCCAAGAATGACGCCAATACCAGAGCTATCCATGAACGTTAAGCCTTCTGCATTCAAAACGATATGTTTTGTATTACGCTCTTCTAAATGACGGTCAACAATTGCACGCAATTCACTCGCTGAATGATGGTCTAACTCTCCGTGCAATCGCACACAGAGTATATTTTGCTTTTGTTCTACTTCCACAGAAAAACTCATAACCGCTCCTCCAGTCTCTCTCACAATTCAAATTAGCTGTCTCCCCTAAAAAGTTCAACGTCACCATTCAAGTTCCTTCACGTGTGACAAAAGCAGTTTTAATTCATGCTAGTCTCTGAAACTTCGTCATTCGTTGTCGAATCGCCTCGCTCAACACCTAAGATTTTTAAGGCGCTACGCTTGAATAACTCCCACCATGACGCACTTTCGATATCTTCTTTTGCAATAATGTTCGACGTGGAAACCACGTCTTGGTCATTCAACAATTGAAACTCTCCAATCACTTCACCTTTTTGGATCGGTGCTTTTAAATCAGAAACGGTAATCTTCTCTTCAACAGTTTCAGCAGTCTCGCCTTTTTTTTCAGAAGTAAGCTTATTTGATCTTCTAGCTCACCAACAACTGTTGACTTCGTTCCTTTTTCGACTGGAACACTTGTCACAGCAGTACCTTTGTCAAACAATGATTCAACGTGATAATTCGCAAAGCCGTGATCCATCAAACTCGTAATCGTATTGTTTCGAATCTGTGGTGTTTCAGCGCCCATAACGACAGCAATCAAACGCATGTCATCTCGTTTTGCAGTTGCAGTAAGACCGTACATCGACTCACGTGTAAATCCTGTCTTTAAACCATCCATACCATCATAAAACTTAATTAATCGGTTTGTATTTACGAGCCAAAACTCGTCGTCAGTTCCTTGACGTAAATAATCTTCATAAATACTCGTAAATGACGTAATTTCTTCATGTTTTAATAATTCTTGTGCCATTTTTGCAAGGTCGTGCGCACTCGTTTTATGATTTTCACCTGGCAAACCATTCGTATTGTTAAAGGTCGTATTTGTGAGTCCTAAATCTTTTGCTTTCTCATTCATCATATCAACGAACGCTTCTTCAGAACCTGCAATATGTTCCGCCATAGCAACAGAAGCATCGTTTCCAGAGGCAACCGCAATCGCTTTTAAGAGATCGCGAACGCTCATTTCTTCACCAGGCTCTAAAAAGATTTGTGACCCACCCATTGAAGCCGCGTATTCACTCGTTGTGACGAGATCTTCAAACGATAGATTCTCAGCTTTAATTTCTTCCATTATGAGTAACATCGTCATAATCTTCGTCATTGAAGCTGGAGGAAGTGCTTCTTCTGAATTTTTCTCCATTAATACATTCCCCGTATCTGCTTCAATTAATATTGCAGAACCTACATCATCTGTCATCGTCGTCTCCTGAGCTGACACTGTGGAAAGCGGAACGGAAAAAACAAGTACAGCCCCTACTAACGCACTTACTAGCCTTTTTATCATCGTCTCTAATCCTCCGTTTTTTCTACTAGTTTCACCAAAATAATCGCTACATAAACGTGTGAACCTATGAAAAAAACGAAGGCAAAAAAAATGACTTGCTTAAAGGTTCACTTTAAGCAAGTCGTAAAGACGATTATTTTAGCATTTCATCCATAATTAATGGCAATGGCTCAACGTGTTCTTTTGTGATCGTATAGCTTTCTTCGATCAATTTAACCACGTCTGCGACATCTTCTTTGTTTGAATGAATATACGTAAGCACATCGCCTGCGTTTACGTGATCGCCACGTTTTTTTCTTAACTTGTACACCAACACTATGATCGATTTCTTCATCTTTCGTCATTCGACCAGCGCCAAGATGACCTGCTGCTTGGCCAATTTTTGCTGCATGAATTTGCTTGACGTACCCGTCTTCTTTCGCCGTCACCGAAATGATGTGGTTCGCTTTTACAAATGCTTCTGGGTTATCGACAAACGTCGGATCGCCACCTTGGCGTTCGACGAATTGACGAAAAGCTTCAAGTGCTTTTCCGTTTTGGAGTAACTCATTTGCAAGTTGTTCTCCTGCTTCTACAGAGTCAACTTTGTTTGCAAGTACGAGCATATGAGCCGCAAGTCGAACACTTAAGTCGCGAACGTCTTTAGGACCTCCACCTTTAAGAACGTCAATCGCTTCTTTTACTTCAAGGGAGTTTCCGACCATTTCGCCGAGTGGTTGGTCCATGTCTGATAACACAGCAACGGTTTGGCGCCCAAGTTCGTTCCCGATTTGAACCATCGTTTGTGCGAGCTCTCTTGCTGCATCAAGATCGCTCATAAATGCGCCACTACCAACTTTTACATCAAGCACGATCCCATCAGCACCAGCAGCAATCTTCTTACTCATTACTGAACTTGCGATCAAAGGCATCGCGTTAACCGTTGCGGTTACGTCACGCAATGCGTACAGCTTCTTATCAGCAGGTGTTAAGTTCCCCGTTTGTCCGACAAGAGCAAGCTTATGCTCATTGACAAGATCAATAAAACGATCTACTGTCATTTCTGTTTGAAATCCAGAGAATGCTTCCAGCTTGTCAATCGTACCGCCCGTATGACCGAGCCCGCGACCTGACATTTTTGCCACTGGAACACCTGCTGCTGCAACGAGTGGAGACAAGATAAATGTCGTTTTATCCCCAACGCCACCTGTTGAATGTTTATCCACTTTAACGCCTTCAATTTGTGACAAATCTAGCTCATCGCCAGACTTTGCCATCGCGTGAGTAAAGGCTGCACTTTCTTCTTTCGTCATTCCTTGAAAGTACACCGCCATTGCCCATGCTGACGCTTGATAATCAGGGATTGATCCGTTTGTGTATTCTGTTACAAATTGTTTAATATGCTCATCATCGTGTACGAGTCCGTCGCGTTTATTTGCGATAAAGTCAACCATTCTCATGTATTTCACCTTTTCTTTAAAAAGAATATCTACTACATTTTCTCAATAATTGCTGTGACTAACTTCATAAACCTGTCTTTCACATCTTCAGTCGTTTCAATGACTTCTTCATGACTAAGAGGTTGATCTAATATGCCGGCGGCTGCATTCGAAATGCAAGAGATTCCAAGCACTTTAATATTTTGATGACGTGCTACGATCACTTCTGGGACAGTACTCATTCCAACCGCATCCGCACCGAGAGTACGGAACATCCGAACTTCTGCTGGTGTTTCATAGGTTGGTCCTGTTACTGCAGCGTAAACGCCTTTTCTTAAAGAAAGTTGTTGCGTATCGGCAACTGTAGTAGCTAACGTTTGCAATTCTTGATCATACGCTTGTGATAAATCTGGGAAACGAGGCCCAACCGTTTCATCGTTTGGACCGATAAGCGGATGATTGTGCATAAAGTTAATATGGTCTTCGATGAGCATTAAATCACCAGGGTTAAACGACGTGTTCACCCCACCTGCTGCATTACTTACGATTAGCGATTTAATGCCAAGCGCTGCCATCACACGAACGGGCAAAACAACGTCTTCCATCCCATATCCTTCATAGTAGTGAAAGCGTCCTTGCATCGCGATGACTGATTTTCCTGCAAGTGTACCAATTACAAAACGTCCAGCATGTCCAGCTACTGTGGATGTTTTAAACCCTTTCATCTCATCGTATGGAAGAATAACATCCGCTTCAATTTGGTTGCCAAGCTCTCCTAGTCCAGAACCTAATATAAGGGCAATTTCAGGTTGTACGTCTGTTGCATTGCGGATAATCTCAACATTTTCTTGGATTAATGACATCTTCTATTCTCCCTTCAGTGATTGTAAGAAGCTCGTTCCGTACTTTGGCATCGTAACAGAGAAATTATCTGCAATCGTTGCACCAACATCTGCGAACGTGTCCCTTGTGCCAAGGTCATGGCCGACAGTCATTGACGGAGAATACGCAAGTAAAGGCACTTGTTCACGAGTATGGTCAGTTCCTTTATATGTCGGATCATTTCCGTGATCAGCCGTTATAAGAAGAAGGTCATCTTCACGTAACACATCAAACAGCTCTGGTAATCGTGCATCAAATTCTTCAATCGCACGTCCATATCCTTCTGGGTCGCGGCGATGACCAAATAACGCATCAAAGTCAACGAGGTTCAAGAATGACATACCTGTGAAATCTTTGCTTGCTGAAAGAATGAGCTTGTCCATTCCATCCATATTTGAAGATGTTCTCATGCGATCGTTCACACCTTCACCATCAAAAATGTCATCGATCTTACCGATCGCTTGAGACGTAATGCCAGCTTCATCCAGTGCATTCATAACGGTCGGTTCAAATGGCTTTAATGCATAGTCATGGCGATTTGACGTTCGCTCAAACGACCCTACGTCTCCGACAAATGGCCTTGCAATAATTCGACCGAGCATATATGGCTCATCAAGCGTCATCGCACGTGCCTTTTTACAAATCTCATACAACTCATCAATTGGAACGACCGATTCGTGAGCAGCAATTTGTAAAACCGAATCTGCTGACGTATAGACAATGAGCGCGCCCGTATTCACGTGTTCTTCTCCGAGCTCTTCGATAATCTCTGTTCCAGAAGCAACTTTATTTCCGATTACTTTGCGTCCGGTTTCTTGTTCTAATTGATCGATCAGTTGTTTAGGGAACCCATCAGGAAACGTTCGAAACGGCTTATCAATATAAAGACCCATTAGTTCCCAATGTCCTGTCATTGTATCTTTACTTTTGGAAAGCTCATTCATCTTGCCATAATAAGCTAAAGGTTCTGTTGTCGGTGTAAGTTTAGGTCCTTGTTTTAGGTTGCCTAATCCTAACTTGTTCAGATGAGGAATTTCCAGACCGCCGAGTTTGTTTACAATAGCTCCTAGCGTATCTGAACCTTCATCACCGTACTCCAATGCATCTGGACCATTGCCAATGCCAAGTGAATCCATAACGACTAAAAATATACGATTATAAGGATGGTTAGACGTCATTTATGATCTTCCTTTCCTTTAGCTCTAGGGTGGTAATGACTGTATACATCGCGTAGATGTTTGTTGGAGATGTGCGTGTAGATTTGTGTAGTCGTAATATCAGCATGTCCTAGCATTTCTTGTACGACTCGTAAATCGGCACCGTTTTCAATTAGATGCGTCGCAAAGGAGTGTCTTAGCGTATGAGGGGTTACGTCTTTATAAATGCTAGCTTCAGTGGCATTTTTCTTTAAGATCTTCCAAAATCCTTGCCGACTTAAGCGGTTGCCTTGCCGATTCAAAAACAACGTTTCTTCACTCAACTTTTTCAGGAGAATCGGACGCAAGTTCTGTAAGTAACGGTCAATCGCGTTCATTGCCGGTTGCCCAAGTGGTACAATTCGCTCTTTATTCCCTTTTCCGATGCAACGAACAAAGCCTAAATCAAGGTTTATGTCATCTAATTTAAGATCGCAAAGCTCTGTAACTCTCATTCCCGTACCATACATGAGCTCAAACATAGCGACATCACGGTCTTTGTATTTCGTTTCCGTATTCTCTGCATTATGAATGAGGCGTTCAACTTCAACGATCGACAAAACGACCGGAAGTTTTCTTCCCGATCTTGGCGATTCAATCAGATCCGATGGATCGTGCATCGCAACACGCTCTCGTAGTAAAAATTGATGAAACGAGCGAATCGATGATAACATCCTCGCAAGCGAAGTCGGCGTTCTCCCCTCAGTCCTTAACGTATACAAGTAATCGAGAATATGACTGCGCTTGATGTCTGTCCAACTAGTAAGTTCATGAGTTTCATAAACGTACTGTTTATAACTCATCAAGTCCCGTTCATACGCCGATAGTGTATTTTGGGAGTGCCCACGCTCAACGAGGCAATAATGTAAAAAATCGTGTATAGGGTCGTCCATTGCCAATGATTGCACCAACTACTCACCTCTTTGCCAAAAGTGCCATAATCGCTCTCGAAACGTAATGTCTTCTTCACTCATATTTTCGAACACTTTAATGGCATTTCCCTCAGGCGTATCATAGCGTTGATCCCCTTGATATTCAGCCATTAAAAACAGGATACCATAGTAAAAGAAAGCTGTGCACGCAACAAAAACAATTAAAATTTTGCAACCATTCCAAATCGCTTCAAATCGAGACAACATGAACGTTCCTCCTCAAATCTCTACTTTGTCCCATCTTATGCCGAGGAAAGGAAGAACTATACGTGTTCACATAGAAAAAAAGCTGCATTCACGAATTATGAATACAGCTTACAGTTGGTCGACTGTTTGTCGTCCGACTTCTTCATTTGTTGAATCTTTTTCACGTTGACATTTGCTACATACCCCGTGGAATGTAAGACGATGATCTTTAATCTTAAATTGCCATTCACGTTCAACTTTCACTTCAACTTCTCCGAGTAAATCCTCTTCGATCTCAGAAACGTCACCGCATTGAATGCAGACGAGATGGTGATGAGAATGGTTTGCACCTTCTTTACGCAAGTCGTAGCGCGAAACGCCATCTCCGAAGTTAATTTTATCGACAATTTCAAGTTCATTTAGTAATTCAAGTGTACGATACACGGTCGCTAAACCAATTTCAGGTGCTTTATCTTTAACGAGTAAGTATACATCCTCTGCACTTAAATGGTCTTCTTCGTTCTCAAGCAACACTTCAACAGTTGCTTCTCTTTGGGGCGTTAACTTATAACTTTGAGAATGCAACTGCTTTTTGATATAGTCCATGCGTTCTTTCACAGCCATAATCTCCCCCCTTGAGGTCTTTCATAATTATATGATTGATCTTATTTCGTGTCAATACTAAACGATAATCATTATCGTTTTCATGTAATAATCATTATAAACTAATAATCGATATCATTAAACAACATTCTCAGTTACCCATGAAAGTAATGTAGGTGACAAGAATGCTTCAATCGCACTTGCACTTGCAAGTAAGACGACAGCAACGAGTAAAAACAAGCACATGCGAAAGAAATGTGGAAAGATTGGTTCTTGACGCTGTACTTTCATAAATTGTTGACGAATGAGACGAAACGAAAACGCCACACTCATAACAGCAACGATAATCATCACCGGCACGACGATTAAATTTTGTGGGAGTACACTAACGAGCGATAATGAAAAACCAGGTACACCCATCTGGTTAACGAGAAAGCCGACGGTAAAACCGATCGCCATTCCTTTTAAAAATAATAACAATAAAATGAGTGGTGAACCAATGACGGATAATCCGAGAATAAACATCAAGCCGATGTACTTCACATTATACATCAAACTCTCCCAAAACAAATCGCGATCTGCTGTCACTTGACCATCACCAACTTGTCCGAAAAACTGTTGTAAATAAATGAACAAATCGTCTTTTTGAGACAAGCTTAAACTATTAACAACAACAGCGCCAAAAATAATGCCTGTAAAAAAACAACACAGCCAAAAACACATACAATGAACGGTATTCAGCAACGTGCATATATACTTGACGCTCTACAAATTGTCTAAATTTCATATAAAAAAACCTCCTCATACCATTACTTGAACGTATGAGAAGGCTCATAGATTTATGACTTGTCTGCTAGATTCTCTCTGGCAAATAATTGCAATAAGCTGTATGCGGTTTTTGCGTCATTGAATTTACCTTGTAGCGCAAACTGGATCGCTTCTTCCTTTGACCACATCTCGATTTCTAGAAACTCATCTTCATCGGTATTCGCTTCACCTATCGAAACATTTTCGGCTAGATAAATATGAATATACTCATCTGCAAAACCTGGTGACGTATAAAAACCACCAATGTCTACAAGGCGTTCCGCACTATATCCAGTCTCTTCTTTTAGTTCGCGCTTGGCTGTCTCAAGTGGCTCTTCACCTACTTCTTTTTTGCCAGCAGGAATTTCTAGCAACGTTTGTTCACTTGCTTTCCGATACTGGCGGATGAGAGGAATTGTTCCTTCTGGAGTCACTGCTAACACAGCTACAGCACCTGGATGTTTAATGACTTCTCGTTTTCCACTCGACTCATCTGGAAGCGTCACGTCGTGAATTTCAAGCGTGATGACTTTACCTTCAAACACCGTTTCTTTCTTTACCGTTTTTTTCTGTTAGGTCCATCGGCTCGCCTCCGCAATACGTATAATCAATAATTCCTTTGCATATGACTGTACCACAACGGTTGTACAGGAGGTACACATGAAAATTTACGTAGATCAAGACCGTGTCATTCTACAAGGCAAAAGCTGGCAAGTTCTCCATATGATTAAACACTATGAAAAACATTTTACTACAGTAAAAGAATGGTCGGATGCGATGCAACAACTAAAGCGTTAAGCTGTTCGTTGATCAATAAATGGGGTGATTCTTCGCTCAACCATTTCGTCGGTTAACTCGCCAACAATAATATCAACAATTACGCCATCTTCATTAATTAAGTACGTCGTCGGTAATGCTTGAAGCGGATAGGTCGCTAAGAAATCTCCATCATAATCCATCAATATCGGCATCTCGACTGGATGTTCATCTAAAAACTCAAATGCATTGTCAATTTGTCGTTCGTATGTTGTCATGTTAACCGCTAGCACAACAACACCATCTTCTTTGTATGATGTGTGCATGTCACTTAATAACGGTAATTCTTCAATACACGGTTCACACCAAGAAGCCCACAGATTCAAAATAACAAACTGACCTTCTTGATCTTTTAGACTCATTTTTTTCGCCTTCTACATCGCCTCGTTCTAACGTAAAGTCAGGTGCTTGCATTCCTTGGTTGACACCGACGGGAGGAGACGATACATTTTCATAGATGATACTTAAACTAACAACTGCGGCAATCGCTACCGCAGCAATCGTTAACCATTTACGTATTTTCAACTTTTTCACCTCGAATTGAATACCTTTTTTTCTGTTTTGGAAGGAGAAACCATTATTATGTCTGTTTGGGAAGCGATTATTTTTGGAATTGTACAAGGTCTCACTGAGTTTTTACCGATTTCAAGTACTGCACACCTCGTCATTTTGCAATTTATTTTTGGCACGAACTTCGAAGGTCTTACGTTCGAAATCTTGCTGCACATTGCTTCAATGCTTGCGGTCGTTATCTTTTTCCGTAAAGATATTTTAGCAATTGTGACTGGATCGCTTCGGTTCATCACGGAACGAAAAGCACAAGACAGACCAGCATTTCTATTCGCTCTTTACCTAGTAATCGCAACAGGTATTACTGGCGTGCTCGGTCTCGTGCTAGAAGATTATGCTAACCAATTTCTAAAAACACCATTTGTGTTAGGTAGTGCTTTACTATTAACGGGTATTTTCCTTCTCGTAATCGAAAGAATTAAGTACAAACATACACGAGGGATTAATGAAATGAACTTCATTGACTCCATTGTCATCGGTCTTGCGCAAACACTAGCCGTTATACCTGGAATTTCTCGTTCAGGATCAACGTTAATTACAGGTCTTGCACTTGGACTTGAAAAGAAAACAGCCGTTCGCTTTTCATTCTTGCTATCCATTCCTGTAATTTTAGGTTCATCGATTCTAGCGATTCGCGATTTAATGTCTGGAGGAATGGAAGGCGCTGGTCCATTGTCACTTATCGTGGCCTTCGTTGTTACGTTTATCTTCTCAATCATCGGTATTAAGTGGCTAATCGGCTGGCTTGAGAAAAGCAAATTATACTACTTTGCGATTTACTGCTTTGCACTTGCGATCTTCGTGTTTATTTTCTTAGATCCAACTCATGTGTAAGTACTTTTACGATAACGACCACTACGTGTCTTGTCAAAGACATACATGTGAATCTTCGATGTGTCATCAATTGTTCACACCTTACACTCTGTAAGGTGTGTTTTTGTTTTCACGCTAGTCGAACTTTTGTTTTGAGAGTAAACTATCGATTCATCATCTATGCAAATAGTCGAACCTACGTTATAATGCGTTAATACTTGATATACAAACCGCTCGTATAATCGCAAGGATTGGCTTGCAAGTTTCTACCGGAAGACCGTAATCTTCCGACTACGAGTGAATGGTGATGCATACACTTATGCCCCACGTTCACTCGTTGTGAGCGTGGGGTTTTTAGTCGTTATTTGATTAGGGGGAGCATCACATGAGATTACTAGAAGAACGAATCGTCCAAGACGGACTTGTATTAGGATCCGGTGTCTTAAAGGTTGACACGTTTTTAAATCACCAAATAGATCCACAATTAATGGAAGAGATGGCGATTGAATGGAAAAAGCGTCTAGAAGGCGTACCTGTAACAAAAATCGTTACGATTGAATCCTCAGGAATTGCACCTGCACTTATGCTCGCAAAACTATACGGAGTTGAAATGGTTTTCGCACGTAAACAAAAATCGATTACGATGGACGACTCTGTTTACACAGCAGATGTGTATTCATTTACAAAGCAAGTGTCACGTACGATTACAATTTCCAAGCAATTTCTCTCAAGCGATGACCATGTTGTTCTCGTTGATGACTTTTTGGCAAACGGTGAAGCTGCGCTTGGCTTATGTGATGTCGTAGAACAAGCGGGTGCTTCGGTAAGTGCCATTGCGATTGTTATTGAAAAATCCTTTCAACCCGGTCGCAAAAAGCTTGATGATCGTAACTATCGTGTAGAATCACTTGCTAGAATTGATACACTTGAGATGGACCATATTGAATTTATTCACGAATAAAACGAAGGGGTTGTTTTTTTGAAGTCGGAAACGGTCCACTATCCACTATTTAAACGGCAAGACATCGATGCATTTTTCGCGTTATTTCAAAACAACCTTGCAAACTTCGTTATTATTGCGGCGACGATGCTTACAATCGGATTTCCGGCGGACATTGTCTTTACGAAAGTAATTCCAGGAGCTGCAATTGCTGTTATTGCGGGAAACATTTATTACTCTTATCAAGCCAAGCGTCTTGCAGTGAAAGAAAACCGCTCAGACGTGACGGCTTTAGCGTATGGCATTAGTACTCCGGTTATGTTCGTCTTTCTTTTTGGAGTGCTCGCTCCTGCTTATACACTCACAGGCGGCAATGCTGAACTCGCCTTTCGCATTGGACTAGCTGCTTGTTTTATAAGTGGATTAATTGAAGTGCTTATTTCCTTTAGTGGGAATTGGTTAACGAAGCACCTACCACGACCAGCAATGCTCGGAGCTTTAGCAGGTGTTGCCCTCACGTTTATAGCAGGTGAGATGCTTTTTGAAGTGTTCGCTCTACCTGTCGTCGGTTTAGTTGCACTATTTATTATTCTTCTTGGAATTCTTGGAAAAGTAGCGTTACCGTTTAATATTCCGTCTTCTTTATTCGCAATTATCGTCGGTACGATACTAGCATTCTCATTAGGAGAGATTACGTTACAAGATGTGAGCACTGCGCTCGATCAAGTTGGCTTTTATCCATTTATTCCGAGTCTAGAAGTGTTCCACGGTTTCCAAGCTTTGTTTACCGGATTTGTAGGGCTACTTGCTGTTATCTTACCGATCACGCTTTACAATGCCGTTGAAACGATGAACAACACTGCAGCGATGGCTGCTGAAGGCGATCGCTATGACGTTCGTGAATGCCAAGCTGTAGATGGTAGTGGTACGATTTTAGGTACATTTTTCGGTGGCGTTTTCCCAACAACGGTATACATTGCATCCATCGGCTCGAAATGGATGGGCGCTGGACGCGGTTATAGCTTATTAAATGGAATTGTCTTTTTTTGTTGCTGCGGTTTTCGGTTTAATTGGCGCACTATCTACCATTATCCCGACTGCAGCCGTTGCACCAATCTTAGTTTTTGCAGGTGTGAGTATGGTAGCGACCGCATTCCATACGAACGCGAAGAAGTATTACCCTGCTGTCGTAATTGCCCTTCTTCCTTACGTTGCCAACTACATTATGACGCGTTTTCAAGGAGACGCAGCACATGTTATTGATGGTATTTCAACAGGTTTAACACCTCTCGGTGAAGGAGCCATGTTCACTGGAATCGTACTAGGTGCAATTACAGTATTTATTATTGATCACCGTTTTGATCAAGCTGCACTGTACGCATTCTTTGGCGCAGTACTTTCGTACTTCGGATTTACACATGCTTCAGAACTTGCCTTTAACGCGGCACCACCATACACACTAGCGTATCTTGTACTCGTCGTATTGTTCGCTTTTTATAGCATTCAAGCAAGACGAAACAAAATTAAACATCTCTAACTCCATAAACCTCGAAGAGTCGAAGCGTATGTTGCGATTCTTCGAGGGTTTTGTGTTAATCTGAAGCTCTACCAATCTAAAAAGGTGTGAATTGTTTGAACTCGAAAATTGATCTGGTTACTTTTCGTCTGTTTGTCTTTTGGTATACCGTCGGCATCTTTTTACTCACGTTTGATCTTGTACCCCCACCACTAGAATGGGCAAACGCAGTTTTTTTAATTTTGTGTGGGGTTCTTGGTGGCTTTTATTTTATTCGTACATACGGCCTATTCATTGGGGGCATAACTGTCGCCGTTATTATGGTGTTTTCGATCGCTGCAGAAGTATTTGGTGTTAGTACAGGTCTTCTTTTTGGAGATTATGATTATAATCCAGATTTCGGGCTCGTATTTTTTTAATGTACCGTTTACAATTGGCACTGCTTGGCTTATGGTCATTGCGACAACGCACGCCCTCGTTTCACCGTGGTTTAGTCACGTAAAGTCCAGCGTTGTTAAAGGATTCGGATACGTATTAACGGCAAGCCTTTTTGCTGTTGCCATTGACCTCGTGATCGACCCCGTCGCTTTTGAAGTCAAGACGTATTGGGAATGGGACGGTACCGATGGCTTTTATTATGGTATTCCATTTTCAAATTTTGTTGGTTGGTTTATCGTTGCTTTTGTTCTACACAGCTTTATTTATGTATTCTTTCATCTCGCACGAGTATGGGACAAACAAGTCCATGCGTACTGGTGGCCACGTACCGTTGCTCTCTTTTATATGATCGTTTTTATGTTTACCTTTTTATGTGCGGTCAACGGTTTATGGTTAGCCACTGTTTCAGGTGTTGTAACGATGGTTGTTGCTCGCTTGATAACGAATCGTTTTAATCGGGGTCATTTATGATCAAAGCGAATAAAAGTCATCTGTTTCATGCAATTTTTCGCCCGTTTATGTTATGGCAATTCCGTAAAAACTTTTACGGCATACACGTTTTAGATGAGCGGATCAACAAACAACCTACGTCACTTTTCGTAATGAATCATAGCAGTTGGTGGGATGGATTACTCTGTTTTTTTATTGAACGAAAAGCTGATTAACAGTGATGCGTACATGATGATGGATGAAGAAGGCTTGCAGAAGTTTCCGTTTTTCCGACGTCTTGGTGCTTTTTCAATCAATTCCAAAGACCATGGGACATTGCGAACGAGTTATCGTTATACGCAATCATTGCTCGAACACGAAAAATCGGTATGGTTGTTTCCGCAAGGAGAAGAACGTCATCAAGAGCTTCGACCGCTTTCAATCGCGCGTGGGGTCGTTCATTTCCACCACAAAGCACCCGGTGATGATGTTACGTTTATTAGTGCGTACTATACGTTTTTAAGGGAACAAAAGCCTGAAGTTTTTATCCACGTACAAACGTGTACCCTGACCCACTCAACCGTCGACACATTTGAAGAACAGATGACTAGACAGCTAGATCGTCTACGCAATTCGGTGATTACAGGTGATCTTCAACAATTTGAAACGTTCATAGCAGGAAGAAGGACGATAAGTGAATGGTTTCAGACGCTATCACGTAGATCGGAGAGAAAGCGATGATTATCTCACTATGCTTGTTGTTAGCATTGCTGTTCGTATGGACGGTTGTAAACGGCGTATTTATGCCTCGTCTGACGTATTCAGCGAATGAGAAGAATGCGTCGTGCGTGAGCATTCTCGTACCAATGCGTAATGAAGAACGTAACGTAAAAACGTTGTTATCCAGTTTATACGAAGCAATGCCTGCCAATAGTGAATTAATCATTCTAGATGACCAATCCACCGACAACACACGTTCACTACTAGAATCAGGTTTGCAACGCTTTTCAAATGCATCAGTCATCGATGGCGCTCCCCTTCCATCTGGCTGGATCGGAAAAGTCCACGCTTGTCATCAGCTTTCAAAGCGAGCGAACGGTGACTATTTGTTGTTTTTAGATGCCGATGTAACCATCCGCCCGAAAACGATTGAAGCAAGCATTCAACTGCTACTCAAAAAACGTGCTGGATTCCTATCAGGCTTTCCTAAGTTTATTAAGAAAGGGATTCTCGGATACTTGCTTATTCCGTTGCAACACTTTCTCGTTGGTTTTCACTTGCCTCTTTACCTTGCCAATCATTCTTCCATGATAAAAGCAAGTGCTGCTCATGGGAGCTTTATGATGTTTACGAAAACCGCATACGAAAAAGCAGGTGGGCATGAAGGAGTTAGAGGTGAAATAGTAGACGACGTTGCACTCATGCGTGCTGTAAAACGAAGTGGTAACCGAGCGATATTAGCTAACATTACAGATTATGTTGACTGCTATATGTACGACACGAACCGTGAAGTATGGGATGGATTTACGAAAAACGTCTTTACAGGTATTGGTCGCTCGTATGTTCTTGCACTTGTACTTACTCTTTTTTACACGGTAACGTTCATTGCTCCATTTGTTATTGCCATGTACGGTGTCGTTACTCTTAATGGATGGTTACTTATCCCGTATGGGTTTGTGGTGCTCATTCGACTCGCAATCGACTTACGAGTAAAAGAAACACCATTGCTTTCATTGTTACACCCGATTGCAATCCTCTGTTTACTTGCGCTATTACTACGTTCCATGTACGTAAACACACGTTCAAAAGGATACACATGGAAAGGACGAACGTATCAATGAAACGAGTCGTTATTATTGGTGCCGGACTTGGCGGATTGTCTGCAGCCATCTATTTAAGTCGAGACGGTTATGATGTTACGGTTTTAGAAAAACGCAACCACCCTGGTGGCAAGCTCCATAAACAAACCGTCGGTGATGCGTCCTTTGACTTTGGCCCAAATACGATCACAATGCCTGTCGTTTTCCAAGACGTCCTCACCTACGGCGGTGACGATGAGCCACTTCCATTCATTCAACTTCAAGATCATACGATGAATTACTTTAAAAATGATGCACCACTACTCTTTTCAAGTGATGAACACACGATGAAAGAACAACTCTCTCAATTCGATTACAGAGCATTTCAGCAGTACAAAAAAACAGTGGCTCGAATCTTTCACATGTCAAAAACACATTTTTTTCACCCGTAGTTTTACGAGTTGGCGTGACTATTTGAACCCACGCTTAGCGACCGCTTTAACAGCTGTAAAGCCGTTTTCGACAATGCACGCGTTTCACCGGTCGCTCTTTCGTGATGAACGGTTAGTTCAAGCACTGGATCGTTATGCGACGTATGTTGGGTCTTCTCCTTATCAAGTTCCGGCTACGTTTACGATGATTGCTCATTTAGAATTTAATGACGGTGTGTACTACGTGCGAGGAGGAAACACGGAAATCGCTAAGCGATTAGAGGCATGTGCGAAAAATAACGGTGTGTCGTTTCACTACGGCGAAGAAGCAGCGTCGCTTCGCACGCATGAGAAAAAAATTACCGAAGTCATTACACAAACGGATCAATCGTATACTTGTGATCATGTCATTTTAAATGGAGACCTGTTAACACAAACGAGTACGTTGTTAAAAACACCCCCTCCAACTGATCAATCATTCACACCGTCATCATCAGCCTTTGTGATGATGTTACGAAACGACCAACCTCAAAAAAAACTTGCAACATCATCATCAAGTGTACTTCGCAGATGACTATAAACGTGAGTTTAATGACCTTTTCAAAGCAAAACGATACGTGGATGAACCGACAATCTATATTAGCAACAGCAGTAGTACCGACCGGAGTCAACGGCGTCACGGAGATAACTTATACGTTCTAGTTAACGCACCTGCCTTATCCGATAGTCTCATTTACGACAGTGAAACGTACCGCTCACTCATTTTTCAACGCTTACGAGTGTTTGGTGTGAATGTAGAACACGATCAGCAAATGAAAACATTCACTCCAATGGATATTGCCAGAGAGTTTGGCGCATACAAAGGCGCGATTTACGGACTCAGTTCAAATTCATTACGTCAAGCATTTCTACGTCCTTTTAACGCATCAACTACGTTTAATAACCTTACCTTTACCGGTGGCTCTACTCACCCAGGTGGCGGCTCCCCGCTCGTCGTTTTAAGTGGTAAACTCGCCGCTAGCCATACGAAGAAAATGACAGTGCACTAACTTGTGCACTGTCATTTTTAGCTTATTGCATTTTGTGTTCCTTCAATTTGGATTTGTTCAAGAATTAGTTTCTTTTCAGTTTGGTCGACGTACGCTCGTTCATTGAATACATTGTACCCGTTGCTACGAACTTTATCGAGAATCTTCCAATACAAATGCGCTGCAGCTTTCACCGAAAACCGGGAGTAAATTGGATAATAATGAATCGTTCGTAATGCTTCTTCATATAACTCATCCGCTCTAGAAGCCATTTGCTCCCAGACCATCACAAAATCTTCATTGACTGTTTTCGTTGTGATTGCTTCCATTGCCTTTGGATGCATGTTGAGTAAGGACTCTGGCACATACAAGCGATCAATCTCGTAATCTTCACCGATGTCTCGTAAAATGTTCGTTATTTGCATAGCAACACCAAGCGCCACCGCACCGTCTTTCATCTCTTCGTACGACCGCTTAGGCGCTAAAATTGGTTGCAACATCAACCCAACACTACCGGCTACATAATATCCATACGTTTCTGTGTGAGCAAGCGTAGGAAACCGTTGTTCTTCTAAGTCAAATTGTTGACCTTGTATCATATCTAAAAACGGTTCATGCCTCATCGTAAACGACTGAAATACGTCTTCCAATGCGATCCAAATGTAGGCCGTTTCCTCTTTGTGTTCAACATGTCGTTGATTGTTTTCTAAGAACAACTGAAATTCCCGTTCAAATTCGAGTAGTTGCTCTTTAGGATTTGCTCCTTCATCAACGATGTCATCGGCGTATCTACAAAATGCATAAACTGCCCACACCGCTTGTCGATTTGCAGTCGGCAAAGATTGAAAAGCTTTCGAAAACGTCTTACTATGTTTATCAATTTGGGTTTTACAGCGCTGATACGCTTCTCGTTTACTAAGCATGTGATCGCCGCTCCTTCATTTCCTTTGTTAGCAGATGATCTACGAGTAGTTGAGCACCTTGCATGACAATTGGTATGCCACCTCCTGGGTGAATGGAAGCGCCAACAGCATAGACATTTTTGTAGGCGTACGGTTGAAACTGAGGACGAAATACACCCGATTGTTTATATGATGGAGCAATTCCAAAGCTCCCTCCTGCAAACAGTCCTTCTAAAGCAGCATCATGTGGTGTTTTCACTTCAAGCCATTCAATTCGCTCCCGTAAACCTTCGTACTGTTGCTCAGCACGTTGCAATACTCGTTCGACATACTCTGCTTCATTGTCTAACGTCTCATTAACTGGTGCAGGTACAAGAAAATAAAGAACACTTTTCCCAGCTGGTGCCAACGTGTCGTCAATCATCGATGGATTAAACAGATAAAATGAAGGATTGTTATGCCATTTTTTCTCTTTAAAAACATCATTCATATGTTGCTCATGTTCATTACTCATAAAGAATTGGTGAATATTCTGTTCGTCATACGCACCGTCAACCCCTGCATAAATGAGCAAACAACCAGAAGATGGTTCATAGGTTCTCTTCGTCTTATGCGTTGTAAATAAACGGTCCATCATCGGCAAATCACCATTGACGATTACTTCATCAAAGTGTTGTAAATCTCCATGCTCATCAACAATGCCTGTCGCAACATTTCCTTCTGTGATTACTTCTTCGACCGCTGTTTGAAGCTTAATCGTAACGCCTCTGCGTTCTAATTCTTGCTGTAAGATTTGTGCTAACTTGGCGTATCCACCGCGCACATACCAAATCCCGTCAGCATGTTCACTGTATGGAATTAATGAATAAAGAGCCGGCGTTGCTTTAGGATTGCCGCCGATATATAGGGATTGAAAACTGAACGCTTCTTGTAATCGTTTAGATTTAAAATACCGAGACGTCGTTTTAGTCATTGACTCATAAACGTGCATTTTTAAAAGTTTTCTCGTATTTTCTAACGTGAAAAATTGCTTGCGATCAACAAAAGCCCGGTCTAAAAACGCTTCTTTTCCGGAATTAAAGTTCTCTTTCATGACAGTCATGTATTTTTTTGTAGCCTTCTTCTTCACCTGGATAATGGTGCTTGATTTCTTCCATTTGTAACTGCTCGTCGCTCCATTTATAAAACGTTTGACCATCTTCATAATGCAAGGCATACAATGGATCGCACCGAAGCATGTCAAGTTGCTCACAATCAATGCCTGCGCTTTCTAACAATGAAATCAATAAGTTCGGTAAAAGAACGATGGTCGGACCTTCATCAACTTTATATCCATCGCGCTCTTTATAACGTAACCTGCCGCCTAGTCTTTCGTCTTTTTCGTAAATCGTAATCGTACGCGTTGTGAGGTCTTCTTTCGTGAGGTTTAAAGCGGTCATCATACCACCAATTCCACCACCGATAATGGCTGTTTTCAAATTGAATCCCTCAACCTTCCATATGTTTTTTTTCAATGGCTTTCGCAGTGATGCGAGCAGATTCATAAATAGTCGGAAGTCCACTACCAGGGTGAGTTCCTCCCCCTACTAGCCAACAATTGTCAACGTCTTGGAATCGATTGTGCGGTCTAAAATACATCATTTGACTCAGCTGATGCCCTAGATTAAACGTCGCACCTTCATACACATTCATATCTTGCTCCCAATCCTTTGGCGTATAGATCGATAACACGTCTACGTCCGCTTCTGAAAACGAGAAGTTTGTTTTTTTGTTGCATTTTCTCAATCAGGTGGTTGCTGTATGCGTTTTTTTTCTTTGCTCCAATCGATTTGACTACGATTGTTCGGAACAGGAGCAAGCACGTATAGGCTCGTTTGCCCAGTTTTGTCGACACTACTGTCGGAAACAGACGGATGGTGTACATAAAACGATGGATCTTTAGAGAGTACGAGCTTCTCACTAATCTCTTCCACGTTCTTTTTGTAGTCATTTGCAAAGTAAATGTTATGGTGGTTCGCATCAAACGTTTTCTTTACGCCAAGATAGAGCATAAATGATGAACAAGATAACTGCTTTTTCTTAAGCTTACGTGGTGTCCAACGATTTAAGTCTTCTTCTTCAAACAATTCAGTAATGGCATGTCCGAAATCTGCATTTACAATGACTTGGTCGTAATGGAAAGCTTCTCCTGACGAAAGAGAAATGCCAATCGCTTTCTTATCCTTCGTCATCACTTTACTTACTTCTGTATGTGTAAATACGTTCCCTCCATTTTCTTCAATAATCGTTTTCATTGCATTTGCAATCGACTGAAATCCCCCGATTGGATAGTACACCCCGTAACGGTGTTCCATATAGGACAAAATACTAAATGCGCCAGGGCATTTCCAAGGAGACATGCCGAGGTACTTCGATTGAAATGTAAATGATAACTTTAGCCGTTCATCTTTGAAAAATCGTGATAGTTCATCGTAAAGTGATCGACCGATTGATAAGTTAGGCAACGCTTTAATCGCTCTTTTGCTTACGTAATCACGCAATTGACGATGTTCCGTTTGAAGTACTGGTAACAACCGTTCCCACTTCTTCCCTGTCTCTTTCATGAAACGATCATAACCGAATTCTTCTCCAGGAAACGCTTCTGCAATACGCTCTCTCGTAAGAGCCGGATCACTCGAAGGTTGAAACGTCAAATTAGGGAAAATCAAATCGTACATAGGATCGACCCGTTTTAATTGGACGTAATCACTGAATACTCGTCCTGATGATGCGAACAACTCTTCTAAAATGAATGGCATCGATAGGAATGTTGGTCCTCGTTCAAATCGATAATCATCTATTGTAAAGTTCGAGGCTCTTCCCCCAACGACTCCATGCTTTTCAAAAACGTCTACGTGATATCCCCAACTTGATAACATCATCGCTGCTGCTAATCCTCCAGGTCCAGCACCAACGACTGCAATACGCTTGTTATTCAATCTTTCCTCCCTCTGTCGTACCTTTTGAACTACAACGATGTACTTGTATTACATTTACAAGTTATTACCCGAAAAACGAGCATAACAAACCTTTATACGAGAAAACCGTTCTACAAAACAGAATTTTTGTCTAAAAATTAAAACGAAGCCATTAAACAATCGGGTTTAATGGCTTCGCTTTTCGTACGCGACTACTTTATTTGTACGTTGTATGACTCTAACCAATAATTAAACTGCCATAAATAGGCTAACAATTGTGGACCGCTCATTAATTGACCGAAAAACGGTGTATCAATACTTTTCGCTTTAGAATCAACGAGTGTTTTGTATTGCTCATAATCAATGATTTCATGAATTGGGGCATTTCGATCGGCTAACACATTCTCTGACAGGTGAACCATTTGCTCTGTATAGTCTGGATGATGCGTTTTCGGATACGGGCTTTTCTTACGGTATAACACGTCGTGAGGTAAGACACCTTCTAACGCTTTGCGTAATAAACCTTTCTCACGATCTTTATACCGCTTCATTTCCCAAGGAACGTTCCAGACATACTCTACAAGACGATGATCAGCAAATGGTACTCGAACTTCAAGACTTGCTGCCATACTCATGCGATCTTTACGATCAAGTAATGTTGTCATAAACCAAATCATATTCAAATAGAACATTTGTCTACGCTTTTGTTCTTCTGCATTTTCGCCAGTCAATTCGGGTGTTTCTTTAATTGTCTCATCATAACGAACCTTTGCGTAATCTTTTAAGGACAATTGCTTCTTCCAATTCGCATGCAGTAAATTTTGGCGTAAATCAAGAGAAGACATCCAAGGAAAGAACGGGCGCTCGAGCAATTCTTTTTTATAGAACCACGGATAGCCCCCGAAAATTTCATCTGCACACTCTCCAGATAAAGCGACTGTTGCTTGTTTTTTGATTTCTTTAGAAAACCAAAGTAACGAGCTATCGATATCAGCCATACCAGGTAAGTCTCTTGCTTTTACAGCATTTTTTTAACATGTCTTTTAATGTTGTGATCTTAATGACTTTCTCGTGATGAACGGTTCCAAATTGTTGTGTCATTAATTTGATAAAGGCTTGATCATCATCGGGTTGAAAGTCGTTCTTCTTGAAGTACGTTTGATTATCTTCGTAATCAATTGAAAACGTGTGCAGTTGTTCATTTTCGCCAAATTGTTTAGCCGCAAATGCTGTTAATGCACTTGAATCAAGACCACCAGACAAAAAAAGTTGCCACAGGTACATCAGAAACGAGTTGCCGATTCACGGTGTCTTCTAGTAAGTCATGAATCTTAAGCGCCGTATCTTCAACGTTGTCTGTATGCTCTTTACTTTCCACTTGCCAATAGCGCCATACACGTAGTCCGTTTTTATCAAAACGTAAGGCGTGTGCAGGGCGCAAGTCTTTCATTCCTTTGAACACACCAAAGCCTGGTGTCCTAGAAGGAGAAAGCGTCATGACTTCCGTTAAACCTTCCTCATCAATTACTGCACTTGTATCACGATGGCTTAAAATTGCCTTTAGTTCTGAACCGAAAATAAGCCCGTGCTCAGTCGTTGTATAAAAAAACGGTTTAACGCCTAGACGATCTCGCGCTGCAAATAACACTTCACCGTCCCAAATCACAAACGCAAAAATTCCGTTGAATCGTTCAATACATGCTTCTCCTTCAACTAAATACGCATAAAGGAGAACTTCAGTATCAGAATGGGTTGTAAACGTAACCCCTTTAGAAAGAAGAGACTGTCGAATCTCCTCTGTATTATACAATTCACCATTGTAAACAATGGTCGCTGTTTTGTCTTTGTATGTCCTTGTCATCGGTTGCCCGCCTCGACTCGGATCAATTACAGCTAATCGAGTGTGTCCGAATGCGACCCGTTCGTCGACAAACGTTGTTTGTGCATCTGGACCACGATGATCAAGTGAATGGGTCATCGCTTCTATTTGTTGCTGCTCGCCACGTAAATCACGCTTCCAATCTAACCAGCCTGTTATGCCGCACATGTTCATCCTCCCTTTCAAGGAATGTGCATACTCCACTCTCTTACACTATGCATAAACAGGCGAATACGTCATTATTGATCTTGCTTTACGAGGTGGAAGAAATGCCAGCCTCCTTCTCTAATGAGCGGTGTTGACGTTTTGATTTTGAACTGATGCATTTTAGCGAGCTTTTTTTATTTCTTTTTCTGTTGGTAGTGGTTGCATATCTTCATGAGCACACATGAACGAATTAAAAGCTGCAGGAAACTCTCTACCTTTACCATGATTCGCAAGGGGCGTAATCATCGTAAAATGCCCGTTTTCACGTAAACTTTGATATACATAGTCAAAGATTTTTGACCGTTCACCATTTGAAAAATAGTACAACGCATTGTTTAACATAACTAAATCTAGCTTTTCAAAAAGATGACCTTGGCTTAAGATATCGTCTTGTCTAAACGTGATTTGATTCGATTGGTTACGATTCTGTGCTTCTTTCACGAGTTTTTCTTCTTTATCAATTCCAATTAAATTAGCATCAGGATGATCTTTAGCAATTCGTTTTAAATAACCACCGTATCCCGAACCTAAATCGAGAATATGCTTCGCCTTCGTTTTTTTTGATCACGCGATTCACTTTCGGGTATGAAATTCCCTCAATGAGTGACGACGTTTCAGCGACCATATGGCTCATGTTGTCCTCTTGCTCCCGTGGTTCAAGAGCAAGCTTTTGATCATAATGAAGCAACGTTGGAATGTGTAACGTCATCATCTCTTCAAGCAACACTCCGACTGACTTTGGATCTTTACTCGACATTTGTTTTTGAATTGCTTTAACACTTTGTATACGCTTGCCACGCTTTTGCTTTAAATGACCAACAGCAAGTCCTGTATCGATCCAGGCGTTTAATAGCTCTTCGTTTAAACTCTGTTGCTCGGCAAGGTCACTTGCTTTCATCGGTTTTTTTAACGTATCAAAAAGTCCATAACGATAACCGATAAACGCGTGCCACGTCGGTAAGAACGCTTCATTTGATTTCATCCACTTTCTAGCGTAGTTCATGCGAGATAATTCCGATAATAGCATAGTCGTTTTCCTCCTACTTGAATCTCCACGGGTAGTCGTCTTGCTCAGTGTAGAAATGGCGCTTTTGTTTTGGATATATCGTTGATCGGTTATTTGTAGGTAGTACATCTAAATGATTGAACCAATCAAACAAAGTTGCTTTGTAATACCCCAAACCAGATACGTTTAACATTTGTTTGAAATGAAGCAAGGGCCGTTCTTCCATGGCAACGAGTGCTCGCGTCCGAAGCTTTCTAAAAATCGGATCATGGAATGAGTACGCCAGCTGCGATCGATGACTTAGAGCAATCATTTGATCAACGCGTGGTTTCCGAACACGTTCATACCATTTTAATAATTTCTGGTCGCGCCATTTCCCTTTCTCGTCCATCCAACAGAAGAGGTCACTGAGCACGTCTGCGTCTTGAATAGCAAGATTCATTCCTTCTCCTGCCATTGGATGCACTGAATGTGCTGCATCTCCTAGAATGGCTTTGTTGTCAACAACATAGCGCGGAGATTGAAATTGATACGGAATCATTAACTGCACATCTCGCCACGATGTAATTGTCGTCATCGTGTCTTTTAATCCAGGTACATAAGTCGTATGAAGGTCATAATACGAAGTAATCGGTTGCTCTTTATACTCCCGATAACTTCCTGGAGGAATTCGATACACAGAACGAACGTAATCATTTGGCAGTGGAAACAATCCTAAAAACGTATGTGGAGCGCCGACGACAAGTCCATCGGTAAACGTCTTTGGCCTAGGAAATGAGGCGGTTAAAAAGTGATGATCGTACTTCTTCTCATCACACGTAATTCCCATTTCCTTACGCATTTTTGAAGATCGACCTTCGGCGCCTACGTAATAGTAAGCTTGAATTCGTTTTTTTTCTCCTTTTTGGTCAATGATGGCAACATCATCTTCAAAACCTTTAAACTTCGCTGGTCTGATCAGTTCCACGGATGGCAATTGCTCAATTTTCTTAACGAGCAATTCTCGTAACGTTTCATGAGGCAACATTCTCGCCATGTTAAATTCATGATCTAGTGTTTGATAACTAAGAACGCTTTTGGTACGAAGATAACCATCATTCCCTTTCCACTTCCACTCTTCAGAATACAAATTCTCAATCGGATATGAAGCGTCATACAACTCATCGCCAAGCCCAAGTTTAGATAGCAATTCAATGCTCTTTGGCTGCAACAATTCGCCCTTGTACAGAGGGCTTTTGCTTTTATTTCGTTCAATGACGACTACCGAGATTCCACACAAGCCAAGCTTTAAAGCAAGTGTAAGTCCACCTACCCTCCGCCTGACACAAAGACTTGGGTCGTTTTCATCTTTTATCACCTGTTAAAAATTACCCTCATTCTCTTAACGATAAACAAAAACTCGACTGCACGTTGCAGCCGAGCCAAAATCTTTACGTGATATTTTCTATACAACGTCAGGTTAAACTGCAACAAACCATTAACATAAGAAATGCACCGGCAAATTTTAATTAAATTCGTCGGTGCACTTCATTTATTGTTGCAAAAAGCGATTTCTAACGTCTGCTAAAAGTGCATCACAACACTCATCGATTAATTCATACACTTCTTCGAAATTGTCCGTGAAGTAAGGATCCGGGACGTTTTTATCGCTACGGTCTACTTTGTAATCAAGCAGTTTACTAATCTCTACTTCATGTTCAACTTTGCGAAGTTTCTTGACGTCTGCTTCGTTTTTTTTCATCCATTGCAATGACAAGATCATAATCGTAAAGATCTTGCTCTTTTAATTGCCTTGCGATCAAGTTCGTAGAATCAACATCATTTTCTTTCAATATTTTCATTGTGCCTTCGTGAGCTCCGTCTCCAATATGCCAATGACCCGTTCCAGCAGAGTCAATCGTTACTTTATCACGTAAACCTGCATGTTCTACTTTCTGACGAAAAACAGCTTCTGCCATTGGTGAGCGGCAGATGTTTCCTAAACAAAGGAATAAAACCGATACCATAAAATGAAACCCCTCTCTACCCGTGTAAATCTAGCAATAGACCGCGAATGTAATCGACTTGTTCTAGTATATGCAGTCTACGATCTTCTTGGTGCAATACTTCCTCTCCGAGTAATGTTACGGCATCATTAATCTGTGAGACGATCGTATACTGCTTAGAATGTCCATTGTGGCTAAGTCCAAATCGTTGCTGGAGCTCATACCCATCTTGCACGACTACGCTTATGTATGATTGTACTAGTTTTTGGTAACGTTTCAATTGTTGTAACGTTTGTTGCTCATGCAGCCTGTACCCTTGCCGTTCAATTTCTCGTAATTGTTCTTTTAACTGTTCTCTTGAATGATTGTTATGTTTTACTTCAAGCATTTGTTTGAAGTTCGTCGCTCGCCCATCTGTCGCTACTTTTGCTTTTTTTTATTTCTCGGATAATCAATTTGTGTTTTCCGGTTTAGTTGATCGATCTCCACAATTACCGCTCCCTTTACATCTCATAGTCTAACTATATCTGTTCTTTTTAAAAAAATCAACTTGTTGGAATACGCTGTTCGAGATACAATAGAGTTAGCGAAACTTTTTTGGTGGAGGGATCAAGTAATGCCTCGCAAACGTATTTTCCAAAAGATCATTATTTATACGATGATTTTCGTTCTTGTAGTCGGAACATTCCTTGCAGGAGCAGCATCTTTCATCTAATGAATACGAAGTAACAAAAGCGGACAGTGACGAATCGTCACTGTCCGCTTTTTACTGCATTACTATTACTACGCACAATGCCAACTTCAGCACCTAACTCTAGAACTGTTTTATCAACCTTGGATGTAATCCAAATCTTCGTTCCGAGCGGCACGTCATCATATAACTGCTCCACTTGCTCATTCTGCATACGAATACAACCATTAGAAACGTACTGTTTTATGCTCTCTGGATCATTCGTGCCATGCATTCCATAAATCCGTCCATCGGTCTCTAGCGCATCAAACCAATCCATCTCGTCCCGAGTGGGTTCGTAGGAGCGCCACCGATAATGTCTGATTTTCGGTAATAAGGGTTTTCTGCCTTCACGACGACTGTAAACGTTCCCTCTGGCGTTAATTCGGGTTCTTTACCACTGGCAACATCATACAACTCAATTAAATCTCCGTATTGAAAAAAATGCCAATTCGTTTGTCGCTTTGTTCATAATAATAAAGGGATCTCCACGTTCAGGCTCAATATCCATCGGCCATAGTGGCGATTGAATGCTTAAAATCAAGAGAATGAAAGAAGTTAACATCGGATCACAACCTTATTTGTCTTCTTTATTACTTTTCTCTGATTACTTTCGTCTATACGCTTTTTTTTCTTAGACTTTATCATCTTCGTTCTTTGATCGTCAGGAAGAAAGTTCTGTTTGATCTCTAAATATTGCTCTAGCTCATGAATGATATAGAAAAGGCCCGCCCGCGTCACAAACTCATCGTGGGTTTTCGGCAATTCATGTGAACGAAATTGAGCATTTAATTCGTTGAGTTCATTCATAAATTGCTGCGCCGTATTCCCGGGATTCACAGCGGCACTTAAGCGATCAAGAAAGCTTGCAAGCTTCTTACTCTCACCCGTCGGCGTAACACCCGAAATAAACGGTAAAATCCGTTCTAGTATGATAAATTGTTTTTCACGCATCGCAAAATAATTATAAAAGTAATCATCATGCCGTAAAAAAATGATTATCAATCGTTCGCATCGCTTTTGCTTTTCCTTCTTCTATAAGTCCACTTGCTTTTGTAATTTCCTTACCATCCAATCGTCCAAATGATCACGTAAATACCTAGCATACTCTTGTAATATTCGCTGAAATTGGTATTCAAGTTCAATTTGATCATCATAAATTTGATGATCAATGCTCGGCATATACAAGTTCATGACGAGACCAACGGTAATACCGATCAGGATAAGGGTTAATTCGTTTAGAAACAGTTCCCACGTCACCGTACCAACCGTATAAATATGTAGTAAAATGACGATGCTCGTTACAATGCCATCAATTGCCTTAATCTTTAATAGCGTAGGAATAAATAAGAGTAACAATACTGTTAAAGACAGCGGATGATAACCAAATACTTCAAAGATCACCATTGCAAATAGCAACCCGGTAACAGATGCTAGTAACAGCTTCCATGCCTTTTCTAAAGAACCCTTTTTCGTCGCTCGAATACAAAGGACAGTAATAATCCCCGCAGCTGTAAAGAACTCTAGCTCTAACCATTGCGCGATAAAGATTGCAATTCCTGCTCCAACTGCCGTCTTGAACGTACGATATCCAAAAACACGAGCACACCTCCTCACCGTTAGCATTCCACAATTACTTCCAGCTCATAAATAAAAAAAACTTTCCAATCAGGAAAGGTGAACGGTTATGTTTGGCGCGCCTACAGGATTCGAACCTGGAATACGAGAACCGGAATCTCGCGTGATATCCCTTTCACCATAGGCGCATGTTGAACAGACAACTTATATTATATGGCAATATAAGAAAGTCTGTCAACGACATTATGAATCTTTATTTGCTTCTTCACGCTCTTCAAGCATTTTGTGAAAGCGCTCGTTAATGTCTTCGTCTGTGTATCCAAGTTCAGCAAGACGCTTCGTGAAGTTTTGAGCCCAAAGCTTCATACGTTCGTTCATACGCTTGTACTTTTTCACTTCAGGACCTTTGCGAATTTCTTTCGCACGGTTCGATGCGTTTGAGGCAATGCTTTCAACGATTAATAAGCCTTTCCATAGCTTGTCTTCATCGAAGTTCTGCCTTCGGCTTGAAGATAATCGGTTACCTTCTTGTAATAAGCTTGAAATTCTTTAAAGTCAATTTCTTCTTCCATGTTTAAGTAATCTTGAACTTTTTCATACAATTCATCAATCATGATCTCTACTCCTCATTAAACAATGTTCATACATAGCGGAAGCCGCTTGTTTAGGAAGCGGCTTCCAGAAGATTATTTACAATACTCGTCAAATGCTTTTTCTAGCTTTTGAACGACTTCAATCGGCTCGTGGCTTCAATCTCATGACGCTCTACCATCATTTTCACTTCGCCATCTTTAACGAGTGCAAAAGATGGTGATGACGGACCGAATCCTTTGAAGTAAGAACGTGCGTGCTCTGTTGCTTCACGATCTTGACCCGCAAACACTGTAGCGAAACGAGTTGATGTCGTTTCGTAGTTTCTCATGTATGCAGCAGCTGGACGAGCAATCCCTCCTGCACATCCACAAACAGAGTTTACCATTACAAGCGTTGTACCTTCCTCTTGTAACGTTTTGTCTACGTCCTCTACAGTTCGTAAATGTTCGTAGCCTGCTTCAGACATTTCTTCACGTGCTGCGTTGACAACATCATTCATAAAATATTGGAATTCCATTAAGTTGTGCCCCCTTCTCCATGGTTTCAAAGCTTAAGTTCATTCAACTCAACGGGAATTGTCACCCTAGCTTTAAATTCAACTATAATTGTAACGATTTCGAGGGAAAAACTCAAACGCCTAGCTCAAATCTTTTTTTTGAGAATCCTTCTAAACGTGATTTTACGTCTTGAAGGAAGCGACCTGCAATCAGTCCATCAAGAACACGGTGGTCAATGGACAAGCATAAATTAACCATTGAACGAATGGCAATACTATCGTCGTCTTTCACAACAGGACGCTTCACAATCGACTCTACCGATAGAATAGCCGCTTGAGGGCGATTGATTATTGGCACCGACTGAATCGAACCGAACGATCCCGTATTGTTGATTGTAAACGTACCGTTTTGAACGTCACGACTTTCTAAACGCTTTGATTTTGTTTTTTTGTGAGAGTTGCTGTAAGTTTTTCGCCAAGCCTTTTAGACTTAATTCATCCGCTCCGTGAATGACCGGAACATAAAGTGCTTCATCATGAGCAATCGCAACCGATAGATTAATATCTTTCTTATAGACAATATGGTCATTCTCCCATGAAGAATTAAGCTGCGGGAACGATTGAAGTGACTGTGTGACTGCTTCCATAAAGAACGGCATGTACGTTAACGTATACCCTTCTTTTTCTTTCCAAGTATCTTTCACTTCATTACGATAGCGAACGAGGTTTGTGACATCCACTTCAACCATCGTCCAAGCGTGCGGAATTTCTTGAACACTTTGCACCATGTTTTGCGCAATCGCTTTACGAACACCTGTCACAGGTACTTTCTCCCCTGCAATAACCGATGTTTCTTGTTGAGACGGTTGTACAGACGGCTTTGTTTCGTTCTCAATCGCCTGTTCTGGTTCAGCGTTTGACGCTGGTTTATTTGCAACAAATTGCTCAACGTCTTTTTTCGTAATTCGATTTGCTCGTCCTGTACCTTTGACCTGTTTCAAGTCAACGTTATGTTCATTTGCTAGCATAAGGACAGCAGGCGAATAACGAGCCTTCATAGAAGGTTCAGTGTCTGAAGGTTCTTCCTTTTGACCTTGATGCTCTTCTGTTTGTGACACGGCTTTTTTATCAGAACGATCGTCATCGTCATCTTCACTGTCGATGTACGCAATTAAATCGCCAACTGCAACCGTTACATTCTCTTCGACAACGAGCTCCTTAACGGTTCCACTAAACGACGACGGAACTTCTGCGTTTACTTTATCTGTTGTCACTTCTGCAAGAGGGTCATATTTTTTTGACCGTGTCTCCTGGTTTAACGAGCCAGCGATCAATCGTACCCTCAGTCACACTTTCACCAAGTTGCGGCATTAAAATCTCTTTTGCCATAATGACCTCCTAAAATTGTGCCAGATCACGAATTGCAGATTCAACTTTGTCTTTTGTAACCAAGTAATATTTCTCAAGTGGTGATGCATAAGGCATTGCAGGCACATCAGGCGCAGCTAGACGTTGAATGGGCGAATCCAAATCAAACAAACATTCTTCCGCGATAATCGCCGCCACTTCACTTAATACACTGCCTTCTTTATTATCATCGGTCACGAGTAGCACTTTACCTGTTTTCTTGGCCGCCTCTACAATTGCTTCCCGGTCCATCGGATAGACTGTACGCAAGTCAAGCACGTGCGTTGAAATGTCTTCTTTTTCTAAAGCGGTTGCTGCTTGCTGCGCGAAGTGTGTACACAATCCGTACGTAATAACCGTTACATCATCGCCTTCTCGTACGACGTTCGCTTTTCCGATCGGAATGACGTAGTCTTCTTCTGGAACGTCTCCTTTTAAAAGACGATACGCTCGTTTATGTTCAAAAAAACAACACAGGGTCTTCATCTCGGATGGCAGCCTTTAAAAGTCCCTTCGCATCGTACGGAGATGAAGGAATGACGACTTTTAATCCAGGAATGCTGTTAAACATCGCTTCGAGCGACTGAGAATGATACAACGCCCCATGTACTCCACCACCGTATGGTGCTCGAATTGTCATCGGCACGTGAAAGTCATTGTTTGAGCGGTAGCGAATTTTCGCCGCTTCTGAAACGATTTGGTTCACCGCCGGCAACATAAAATCAGCAAATTGCATTTCAGCGACAGGCCTCATCCCATACATCGCTGCACCAATTCCGACACCAGCAATCGCTGACTCTGTTAACGGTGTATCGAGCACACGGTCTCCGAACTCTTCATATAACCCTTCTGTTGCAAGAAATACACCGCCACGTCTGCCGACATCTTCGCCAAGAATAAATACTTTCTCGTCTCGATGCATTTCTTCTTTCAGCGCAAGGTTAATTGCTTGTAAAAAAATTCATCGTACCCATCATTGTCCCCTCCTTTACTGATCGTAGACGTGAAGCAATGCCGATTCTGGACTCGCATAATTAGCTGCTTCAGCAGCATCTGTCGCTTCATCAATAGCTGCTTGGATTTCATCATGCATCGCTTGTTCGTCTTCATCTGTGAAGACACCGACTTCTTTTAAATACTGGGCAAATGTTGTAATTGAGTCTCTACCTTTTGCTTCAGTGACTTCATCGGCTTCCCGATACGTCGATTCATTGTCATCACTTGAGTGCGGGGTCAATCGATACGACACAGCTTCAATCAATGAAGGGCCTTCACCATTTCTTCCTCGCTCAACTGCGGATTTTACTGCTGTATAAACGGCAATCGGATCATTTCCATCAATCGTCTCCCCGTGCATGCCATACCCTTTAGCACGATCTGACACATTTGCACACGAAAGCTGACGATCTAATGGAGTAGAAATGGCGTAATGGTTGTTTTCACAAAAGAAAATAACAGGTAGACGATGAACGCCCGCAAAGTTAGCTGCTTCATGGAAATCACCTTGGTTTGAAGATCCTTCACCAAATGACGTCAAACAGACAAAATCTTTGCCTTCCATCTTGCCTGCAAGCGCGTAACCTGCAGCATGAACAACTTGTGTTGTTACAGGAGATGATCCCGTTACAATCCCTAGTTTCTTACTGCCATAATGACCTGGCATTTGTCTGCCGCCAGAATTAATGTCTTGTTCTTTTGCAAAATTACTCATCATAATATCTTCAATCGTCATTCCAAAGTGAATCACCATCGCAAGATCCCGGTAATACGGTAATAAGTAATCTTTTCCGCGTTCAAGTGCCATACCAGCCCCTACTTGCATCGCTTCGTGTCCTTGACAAGAGATGACGAAGGGAATTTTACCCGCTCGATTTAATAGCCATAACCGTTCATCAATTTTGCGGGCGGTAAGCATCGTGCGATACATGTAAAATAAATCATCTTTTTGTAGTCCTGCTCGTTCATGTTTGTGCATTTCCTTCACCCTTTCATTAAACGTGAATTGCACCATCGATCGCTTGAAGAGCGGCTTCTTTTAACACTTCTGATGAAGTCGGGTGGGGGTGAATGGTCTCCCCAATTTCAATGTCAGCTGCTTGAACAACCATAGCTAGAGCCGCTTCACTAATCAATTCTGTTGCTTGTGAACCGATGATGTGTACTCCTAATACGTCCCGGCTTGTTCGGTCTACAATCACCTTACAAAACCCTTCATGGTTTCCGTTTATTAATGCTTTACCGATCGCTTGGAACGGAACTTTTCCAACAGCAACGGTATAGCCTTTCGCATCCGCTTCTCTTTCGGTTAAGCCAATAGAAGCGACTTCTGGAGCACTGTAGATGCAACGTGGAATATGATTCTCACTGATCGGCTGGACGTTTTCTTGTTCATCCATGTGCCGTACCGCTGTGATTCCTTCATGTGACGCTGCATGGGCTAGCTCTGGACTTTTGATCAAGTCACCGATGGCGTATATATGTTCTTCTTTTGTTTGTAAATACTCGTTAACAACAATCTTTCCTTTGTCAACTTCAATGTCTGTGTTTTGCAAACCAATGTCATCGATATTTGCCGTTCGCCCAATGCTTACAAACAATTTATTCGCTTGAAGCGTAAACGTTTCCGCTTCTTTCGTCACGTCGATCCGAACGTTAGACGAATCACTTTCAAAAGAGTCAATATCAAGTGCTGCACTTGTATGAATGACAATTCCCTTTTTTTTGAAGTTGCTTTGTCATCTCTTTTGAGATGTCTTCATCTTCATTGATGAGAATTTGTTTTGCATTTTCAACAATCGTTACTTCTACACCAAAGTCAGCAAGCATCGACGCCCACTCTACACCAATCACTCCGCCACCGATAATGACTACAGAAGTAGGCAACTCTTCTAATTGCAATGCTTCATCACTCGTCAAAACATTTTCGTCTTGCTTAGGTAACCCATCCAACATTCTTGGCTTTGAGCCTGTCGCAAGAAGTACTTGTTTCGGGATTAAGATGACATTATCTGAGCCATCGTTCATTTCAACTGATACGGTACCAGCACTCGGTGAAAAGATCGACGGACCTAACATTCTTCCGTACCCTTCATAAATTGAAATCTTATGCTTCTTAAGTAATGACTGTATACCTTTGTGTAGTTGTTGAACGACCGCTTCTTTGCGTGACTGGACTTTTGCGAAATCAACCGTAGCACGTTCACTTATCACACCAAACGTCTCTGCGTGTTTCACAGTACGATAGATTTCTGCACTTTTCAGGAGGGACTTGCTCGGAATACAGCCACGATGTAAACACGTACCACCAAGCTCTCTCGCTTCAACAATCGCTACTTTTTTTTCCGAGTTGAGCTGCTTTAATTGCAGCTACGTACCCCCCTGTACCAGCACCTATAATGACCAGGTCATAATTTAAAGACATAAAAATCCTCCTCCCTTACTTTAGATAGGATTTTTGAACTGCTCCGATACTCGCAATACGCTCTTCTGCCATACGATCCGCAGCTTTATAAGATGGTATCTTGTCTCGTTTTGAAACATCAAACACTTTCGTCATGGAATCAAATAGACCTTCTACCTTTTTCATGACGCGATCGCGATCATAACCGAGTAATTCATCGTATACGTTAATGACTCCACCAGCATTAATGACGTAATCTGGTGCGTAAACAAAACCTTTTTCATGAAGCAGGTCACCATGACGTTGTTCTTTTAATTGATTGTTTGCAGCACCTGCAATTACTTTACTACGCAAACGATTAATCGTGTCATCATTAATGACAGCTCCAAGTGCACATGGTGCAAATATATCACATTCCACATCATAAATGTCATTAACATTTACAACTTCAGCTCCAAAAGCATCGACTGCACGCTTAACAGAAGGCTCATAAATATCGCTTACGATTAATTGTGCACCTTCTTTATGTAAGTATCTACATAACTCAAACGATACGTTCCCTACGCCTTGAACAGCCACTCGCTTGTTCTCTAATGAATCTGTACCGAATGCTTCTTTGGCAGCAGCTTCATTCCTACATACACGCCATAAGCTGTCACAGGCGAAGGATTACCACCTGAACCAAATGCTTTTGATTTCCCAGTGACATATGAAGTTTCTTGATAAATTGTGTCCATGTCTGCTTCTGTTGTTCCCACATCTTCAGCTGTAATGTAACGACCGCTAAGCCCTTCAATGTAACGACCAAATGCACGAAACATGCCTTCGTTCTTATCGGTTCTTGCATCACCAATAATCACTGCTTTTCCACCACCAAGATTCAATCCTGCAGCGGCGTTTTTATACGTCATCCCTTTGGAAAGGCGCAAGACGTCACGAAGCGCATCTTCTTCGTTATCATAATTCCACATTCTCGTTCCGCCAAGTGCCGGCCAAGTGTTGTATCGTGGATCGCGATAATCGCTTTAAGCCCGATGTTTTCTCTTGGCAAAAAATAACCTGCTCGTAATTATCTTGAAACATCTCGTGAAACAATTCCATCATTCATCCTCCTCTTCACCTCTACTACACGTGTATTTTGCAAACGTTTTAACGTTAACACGGAGATGAGAATTCCATTGGGAAATTATTGCATATTCTTGCTCAGATTGCACGATCTTTCCAATGCACCTTTATTCTTCTTCATCATATAAGTTATTACGCATCATGCCAAGCGCTTGTAATAATGCGTTGACGCGCTACAATCTTTGTAGAACTCATTCCACTTGTAAGTATCTTACAAACATTTGTTAGAATATCTCACAACAAAGTATTTCGTTCTTCTAGTGAGCTTCTTCAAGCTTGCCAGCTATTCCTTCTTAAATCGATAATTTTCTCTCACGTTTGGTAAGGTTAAGTAGTAGATTCCATTGGAGTTTCAAGTTCTTTAAAATGTCAGAAGTCATGCACCCTCGTCAACATAAACGGTTGGATTTATGCTAAACTAGTAACGGAATAAACGTGAAAGTAGGTGCCTTTCTTGCGTTTTGTCGCTTTAATTGTTCTGCTCATTCCTGTGTTTTTAGCTGGTGTTGGGATTAAGTGGATGAGAGATGTTATTTTTAATGTTCAACTATTCCCGTTTCCAAATTTAACGTTGCAATTTATTAGCGGGTTACTTTTATTTATACTAGGTCTCGGTTTTATTGGTGGTTTTATTTTTCACCGTGATAAGAAAAACGGAAAAGTTGCCGAGCGTTTCCTGAAAAACAAAGAAGCGACGAATGATTAAATCCATCCGTCTGCTCCTAGCATCGAATGCCTCGTCATCATCCAATGCAACGGATCTTCTTCCAAGCGGCTTCGAAACATCGCAGCCGCTGCTTTGAGATGAAAAACCCTGTTTTTATTCCACGCTTCAACGAGCACATACTGAGCACGCTCTTCTTCTTCAACTTCCCCTAAATAGAACACGGCTCCTTTAGTACGTTTCAAACTGTATGCAATTGCTGAAATAAGGTCAGAGCCGAGATTTATCATTTGGTCACACTCTTTATTTCGTGAGACCCCTTTTGTAAAACATAACTTCCTTTGCTTCTCTAAAACATCTTGAATCATCCCTTGATCCATTTGTGACTCTGTGCCGAATAAGACATCCGGTTTTAGTCCCCGTTTGATTAAATCCTCATAGCTATCATTAATCGCGACAATGTATGGATTTTGCCTTTTCATAAACCGCTTAAGTATGGCAAGGTCTTCATTAAGCTTGCTATAACGTTCAACGATCCAAATCGGGCGATATCCCTGGTCATGACGAACATTTTCATTCGCAAAAAATGCTGCTACTCGCTCAACGTGAGATTTCATCTTATCAATTTCATTAACCATTCGCTTATGGTAGAACTCATTTGCCTTTTTCTCAGCAAGATCATTCAATTGATCGACCATTTCGATATCGTACGCTTTTACACTTGCGACATTTTCCCACTTTCCGATTTGTCGAACGTAAAGCTGCTTACTAACAATACGTAATTTATGATTGTTTTTAAGCTGCTCAATGTTTGTCGGTTGTGACACGTCAAAAACAGGAATGCCGTTGTTTACTAATCGTTCGACACCACTCGTTACTTTTTCACCGGTGTGAGACGTTTTCATATTAATAACTGCTTTCACTTGTCGTGCCAAAAAATCACCGGCTCTTTTTTCAGTGAAATTACGCTCATTAATTATAATAATTGCCCGTTCACGAATGTCGTCTCTTCGGTTCGTCGTTACACAACAAGCAATTCCTTCTAACGTTCCAACTCTCATCACCAAGTCCCCCTCATCTCGCTTCTTACAGTTACTATTCCCGGAATCAAATTGTCAATTCATAGTAGGAATAATTCGGGAGACGAGGCGAATGACGTTTATCGTCAAAAAAAGTTGCATACCAAGAATCTAGTATGCAACTTTCATGAATATTCATGTTCTTTAGCTTACTTTATGTTCAATTCGAAGCTTGTCTGCCACCATCGCGATAAATTCACTGTTAGTCGGTTTAGCTTTAGACATGCTAACCGTATACCCGAAGTAGTGAGAGATTGAATCAATATTCCCTCGACTCCACGCGACTTCAATGGCATGACGAATCGCCCGTTCGACACGACTAGCCGTCGTATTGAATTTCTTGGCAATATCAGGATACAATTCTTTCGTAATTGACCCTAATAATTCGATATCGTTATACACCATCGTAATCGCTTCGCGCATATACATATACCCTTTTATGTGAGCAGGCACGCCGATTTCATGTATGATATTCGTAATGCGTTGGTCCAAATTAACCGTCGGTTGCTTGATCGTCGTATGTGTACGTCCCCCGTGAGACATGCTCATTTGTGGTGAAGCTTGGCCACTAAGGTCGCGGATTTTATCAATGAGGACTTCCATATCAAATGGCTTAAGAATGTAGTAGGACGCGCCTAAGTTTACGGCTTTTTTTCGTTACTTCTTCTTGCCCAAAAGCGGTAAGCATCATAATTTTCGGTCTTTTACTTAATGACTTCTGTTGCAACCTTTCTAGCACAGCGAGCCCATCAAGATAAGGCATAATAATATCTAATATTAAAACATCAGGTTGATGTTCAACAACGGATTCAATACATTCTTGTCCGTTATAACTGACCCCCACAATTTCCATATCTGCTTGGTTGTTCACATATTCCTCAAGCATTTGTACGAGTTCACGATTGTCGTCGGCAATACACACTTTAATTGTATCCAACATTATGCCTCCTCTATGACATCTAATATTCGTTTGGTAGTTGTAAATTTCTCCCTTAAGTGCGATTATCCTTCAAAAATACAGAAAATCAATGATATTTAGTAAATTCCTTTTATATTTTGCAAATAGCTACACGTTTCATGGTAATGCGCATGAAATGACGCTTATTGTCGAATAATCTTATGTAGAATGGAAAGGCTGCTGCTTAGCTAGCCTTTTCTTCAATCTCATCAAGCGTAACGCCTGCTTCTTGAAGCATCCATTCAATATGAGAGCCATACCCAGAAGTTGAATCATTTACGAATACGTGAGTAACTGCCCCTATTAATTTGCCGTTTTGAATTATTGGGCTACCACTCATGCCTTGAACAATTCCACCTGTACGTTCTAGTAACTCTTCATCGGTAATTCGGATAATCATTCCTTTTGTTGCAGCGTGCTTTTGTGGTGATGATCGAATGATCTCAATATCAAACTCTTCTACTTGCTCATTTTCTACGACCGTTAATATTTTTGCAGGTCCTTCTACTACTTCTTCGGCATAGCCGACAGGTACAGCTTGTTGACCTTCATTCGTTAAATCATGATAATCGTGCAACAATCCGTAAATACCAAAAGCATTGTTTTTCGTAATCGTACCGAGGACATCATTCGTCGTCGTTAACGAAGCTTGTTTTTCACCAGGGATACCATTCTTTCCTTTTGAAATTGAGCGAACAGAAGAACGAACGATTTCACCTTCATGGATCGCTACAGGCTCTTTCGTATCAATATCTGAAATCACATGACCGAGTGCACCGTATCGTCCTGTAACAGGTTCATAGAACGTCATCGTTCCAACTCCTGCTGCTGAATCACGAATGTACATGCCTAACTGTTTATGGCCTTCTGATGCTTCCATCGCTCGATCGATCGTTTTCGTTATAACTTTACCATTTCGAATGAGTTCTACTTGAATTGATGTCGCTGGGTCTGGATTACGTAAAATTGACGTCACTTCTCTCATATCTTCAACTGGTTGCTCATTTAACTTTACGATGATATCTCCTTTTTTGATGCCTGCAGCTTCCGCAGGTGAAGATTCACCTTCCCCAGTTTCAATAAGGTGAAAACCAACGACGAGAACACCTTTTGCGCTTAATCGTACTCCAATTGACTGCCCCCCTGGCACGACGTCAATGTGAGGCCGATCAAGCTTTGTGATTTTCTTTATTGGTACGGTCCCAGCAGAGACCGTAACTGCTTCTTCATCTTCCCCTTGTACAGCGAAGCTTGCAGGAATCGTTTCCTCAATCTCAAGCTCTGCTTCACCTGTAGATACAGAAACGACTTCATCCGGCAGTTCCGTCCATTGTTGAACAGGTTCTATAAATAAAACAGCAACAAGTGCTATTAAAAGTAGGGTACCTACTGTTTTTCTTACCCAATCATTCAACACATCGTCTCACACTCCTTACTCCCGCGTACGTTTTGTACGTACTTATAATGTTGCCGTGACGAGACGTTATATAACTGCCAAACAACAAAAAAACCGACCTTTATTGGTCGGTTTTACAAAAAGAAAAGTTGTTCACGTTATGAATAAACCTAGGATACCGAATTTGTGCGCGCAAACTGCAACAATTCTTCAGCACTTTCCTTCGTTTTCTTCGTAACTTCTGCACCAGATAACATTCTGGCAATTTCATTGACACGTGAACGATTGTTAAGCTCTGTCACAGATGTTGAAACACGCCCTTCATCTTCTTGCTTTTGAATGTAAAGATGCGTTGTTGCTAAGGCAGCAACTTGAGGCAAATGTGTAATACAGAGCACTTGTGATTGTGAAGAGATTGCATAAATCTTTTCGCCAATTGCTTGAGCAACTCGACCACTCACACCCGTATCAACTTCATCAAATATGAGGGACGTTCGCTCGCTTTGATTCGTAAGAATACGCTTTAACGCAAGCATAATCCTTGAAATCTCACCACCAGAAGCAACTTTCGCTAATGACTTTTCTGGTTCCCCTGGATTTGGTGATAAATAAAACTCTAAACGCTCGGCTCCATCTTCTGAAAGTACAACTTCTTGATCATCGGCTTGAACCGTCAAGCCTCGTGAATGATTTTTGCATTGAACTGAAAATGTCGTTTTTTCCATATACAAATCTTGAAGTTCTTTCTCGATCGCAGAAGATAATTGTGCAGCTGCATCTTTGCGCTTCGTTGATAATTCTTTCGCTAAATGTACCGCTTGAATACCAACTTCCTTTAAACGCGTCTCATACTGAGAAATTCGTTCGTCAAGATGCATAAGTTCTTGTGATTCATCCTCAATGTTTTTTTGCGTATTCTATGACGTCTTGCAATGTTGAACCGTATTTACGCTTTAGTTGGTTTAATTCATCAAGACGAATTGTGATTTCATTGAGTCGTTCAGGATCAAAGTCGAGCTGCTCCAAATGATCTCGAAGGGCAAACGTCACTTCTTCTAATAAGTAAAAATTCGAAGAAAGTGACTCATCGAGTTCACTTAATTCTTTGTCGATTGCAGCGGCTTCATTAAGAGAAATCATCGCTTCTCGGATACTCTCAAGCCCACTACTCTCGCCGTATAAAGATTCAAATGCCTGTTGTAATTGAGAAAAAAGCTTCTCCATATTCGCCAATTTAAAACGCTCTCGTTCCAATTCTTCATCTTCAGATCCATTGACGTTCGCGTTTTGAATTTCTTCTAACTGGTACTGAATTAAATCGAGTCGCTGGACATTTTCCCGATCATTATCTCGTAGTCGCTTTAAATCCGCTTGAATCTCTTGCAACTCGCGAAATGATTGTTGATAGTGATCCTTCGTCGCTTGTAAATCGCCTCCGGCATACGTATCAATCATGTGACTATGCTTGTCCATTTGTAACAGCTCTTGATGTTCATGTTGACCGTGAATGTCAATTAGCGTCTGACCAACGGCTCGTTGCATTGTAAGTGTCACAAGCTGACCATTCACTCGACACGTACTTTTGCCCTTATCATTAATCTCTCGCTTGATAATGACCATTTCATCTTCGATTGAAATACCGGCTTCATCTAATATGTCGATAACTGGATGGTGCTTTGTCACTCGAAACAGCCCTTCAATTTCGGCTTTTTGACTACCATATCGGACGAAGTCTACAGATGAACGTCCACCTGCTAACAAACCTAATGCATCTATAATAATCGATTTACCAGCACCCGTTTCTCCTGTTAATACGGTCAGTCCAGTCGAAAAAGACAAAGAAAGTTCATCGATAATCGCAAAATTACGGATCGTCAACTCCTCAATCATGACTACACCTACTTCCTTTTACAACATCTCTAAAAACTTGGATGAGACGACAGGTGCTTGTTCGGGATCTTTGCAGATCATTAAGATCGTATCGTCCCCGCAAACGGTCCCCATAATCTCGTCCCAATCTAAATGATCAATAAGGGAACCAATCGCTTGCGCATTCCCAGGTAACGTCTTCATGATAATGAAATGACTCGCTTGGTCGATGCTGACAAACTATCGAACAAATTCCGGCGTAGCTTCTGTTCTGGGTTAAATCGTTGGTCTGCTGGTAAGCTATATTTGTAATGCCCCTCAAGCGTTGGCACTTTTACAAGATGCAATTCTTTAATGTCTCTTGAAACGGTCGCTTGTGTAACGTTAAAGCCCGCTGCTTTTAATTCATCCACAAGTTCCTCTTGCGTATCAATTGGTTTTGTATTTATTAACTCTCTAATTTTAACGTGTCGTTGTCCTTTAGTCACGATTGCCTTCCTCCTTGACACAAGAAAGTACAAGTTGCACCTTCATGTTTGACTTTCATTGATGATTATACCGATTTTTGTATAATTAAACAACAATCGTCAACAATGAACATCATTTATGCGCATCTTGTACTACTTGAATGATCAATTGATCAGTTATTTGGTTAGAAGTTGGCACTTTAGACAGGTAAAGCAAGAATTCTACATTCCCACCTGCACCTGTAATCGGAGAGACGTCTAGACCTTTCGCATAGAGTTGATTCGAAAAAGCAAAATCAATTACTTCTTGAATAACACGTTTATGGATTTTCGCATCACGAACAATCCCCTTCTTACCAACCTCTTCACGACCAGCTTCAAATTGTGGCTTAATGAGAACGACGGCTTGACCGGTCTCTTTTAGAATGCGCGCCATCGGCTGAAAAATATGTTTTAGCGAGATAAACGAAACATCACAAACCGCAAAATCAGGTTGGCCACTCGTGAAATTCTCCGCATCCGCATACCGAAAGTTCATTCGTTCCATTACATGCACCCGCTCATCAGAACGGAGCTTCCAATGAAGCTGATTATATCCTACATCAACGGCATAGACTTCTTTTGCACCATTTTGTAAAGCGCAGTCGGTAAATCCACCCGTTGATGCTCCAACATCTAATATTAATTGATCGGTTAGATCAAGATTAAATGATTGGATGGCTTTTTCTAGTTTTAGTCCACCACGACTTACGTATGCACACTCTTCGCCTTTTACATAAAGCGTCGTTGACGTGTCCATTTTCGTGCCGGGCTTATCAATTCGTTCAAAATCAGAATAAACGAGACCAGCCATAATTGACCGTCTCGCTTTTTCCCGTGTATCGACGAGTCCTCGTTCGACGAGTAGTACGTCTACACGTTCTTTTTTATTCGCCATGGTTACGCTCTTTTCATTTTGCTAGGGATTAACTGTTTCAATTCATTAATCACTTCAGAAGTCGTTAACCCAAGCTCTTCATAGATTAAACCGACGCTACCGTGCTCAATGTATCGATCTGGAATTCCCATTCGCTTCACTGGCATCGATGCAAGTTGCTCGTCATGTAAAAACTCAAGCACAGCACTTCCAAAGCCTCCAAGTAAAGCTGCTTCTTCAATCGTTAAAATCGGTAAGCCTTCTTCCCCAATTTCACGGAGTTGCTTTTCATCAAGCGGCTTTGCAGAGTTTGCATTCACAACACGTACAGAAACACCATTTTGTTCCATGTACTCTGCTGCTTCTTCTGCTAATGGAAGCATTGTTCCGAAAGCTAAAATGACAGCATCGCTACCTTCTTTAACGACTGGCCATTGTCCAACCGGTACAGCTTGTAACTCTTCGTCCATATGAACACCATATCCATTACCACGAGGGTAACGAACAGCCATTGGACCATCATCGTTCTTATACGCCGTGTAGATCATATGTTGCAATTCATTTTCGTCTTTTGGCATTAGAATCTTCATGTTCGGGAGATGGCGCATATAGTTAATATCAAATACACCTTGATGTGTCTCTCCGTCACCACCAACAAGACCTGAGCGATCAATTCCGAAAATGACATTTAAATTCTGTCTACATACATCGTGTACGAGCTGATCATAGCCCCGTTGTAAAAACGTAGAGTACACACCAAACACCGGTTTTAACCCTTGTGTTGCAATACCTGCAGCCATCGTCGTTGCATGCTGTTCAGCAATTCCTACGTCAAACATACGGTCAGGGAATTTGCTCGCAAATCGGTCTAATTTCGTACCACCTGGCATGGCTGCTGTAATTGCAACAACACGCTCGTCTGTTTCTGCAATCTTTGCGACCGTATCGCTAAATACTGCACTATAAGCTGGAGGTCCTGACTTCTTTTGCATATCTCCAGATTCAATTGCGTACGGACCAGGTCCATGCCACGCACCACTAGCGTCGAGTTCCGCTGGTTCGTAGCCTTTTCCTTTTTTTCGTGAGAACGTGCAAAATGACGGGCCCTTTCGTCTTCTTTGCGTATTGAATATGGCGATGAAGGTCATCAAAGTCATGACCATCAATTGGTCCATAATACGTAAAGCCCATTTCTTCAAAGAACATTCCCTTTGATAGCAAGTACTTTAAACTATCTTTAAGACGCTCTGCAGTAGACGAGATTGGACCACCAAGTGCTGGAATCTTCTTGATTAAGTACTCCAAGTCTTCTTTCGTACGCTTGTATCCACCATTTGAACGGAGTCGTCCTAGAATGTTGTGAAGCGCACCGACATTAGGAGCAATGGACATTTCATTGTCGTTAAGAACGACTGTCAAATCGACTTGCTCATGACCGATATGGTTAAGCGCCTCAAGCGCCATTCCACCAGTTAACGCTCCATCACCGATGACAGGAACGACATGGAACTGTTCTTTTTTCAGATCACGTGCAAGTGCCATTCCCATTGCAGCGGAAAGTGATGTTGAACTATGACCAGCTTCCCAAACGTCATGCTCACTTTCAGTCATTTTTGGGTACCCGCATAAGCCTTGGTACTGCTTTAGCGTATCAAAACGATCGGCTCTACCCGTTAAAATCTTATGAACGTATGCTTGATGACCGACATCAAACAGAAATTTATCCTTTGGACTTTCATACATTTTATGGAGCATTAACGTCAGTTCGACAACTCCAAGGTTAGGACCTAAGTGTCCACCAGTAACGGATAATTTGTTCACGAGAAATGAGCGAATTTCAGTTGCAAGTTCTTTTAATTGTTTCGTCGAATAACTTCTTAAAAACTCGGGATCTTGAATGGCTTCTAAATTCATGCCTTATCCCCACTTTCTTTATAAAATCAGCGATGATTTGTTAGTATTCTTCAATCCTTAACAATCCATGTGTTGTCCTTTATTGTACTTTTTCTTAATCGAAAAAGCCAACGAAAAGAGTTTACACGTTTATCGGTCACGTTTTGCAACGTAATGAAGAATTTGTAATAGATCATCTGCCTCAATCGACAACCGCTCTAGCGCATCTTCTGCAGTGGTGATATGTTGATTGAGTTTCTCTTTCGCACCTTCTAGTGTTAACAAGCTCGGATACGTACTCTTTTTATTGGACGTGTCACTACCCGTCGGCTTACCGATCAGTGCTTCGTCACCTTCAATGTCCAAAATATCATCTTTAATTTGGAAAGCAAGACCTAAATGTTTCGCAAATGTTCGAAGATATTCAAGGTCTCTTTCTGGTGCTTGACCGATCACTCCCCCAGCTTCCACCGCAAATTCTAGGAGTGCACCAGTTTTGTGGCGATGAATCCATTCAAGCTCTAGAAGAGTTAATGAGCGGTCTTCCCCCTCAATATCTTCCACTTGGCCGCCAACCATTCCACGAGCTCCACTCGCTTCAGATAAGCGCTTCGTGAGCCATAATAAGTCACGAGGAGTCATTTCATCTTCAGCGATTGAACTAATGAGTGCAAAGCTTTCCGTTAAAAGAGCGTCTCCTGCTAGAATCGCAAACGCCTCACCATACACGCGATGGTTCGTTGGTTTGCCTCTACGATAATCATCATCATCCATACTCGGCAAGTCGTCATGGATAAGTGAATAGGTGTGGATCATTTCAAGTGCTGCTCCAACGTTATATGCCGCTTGTGATACATTGCCATAACTTTTTGCAGTGGCCACAAGCAGAATTGGTCGAATCCTCTTTCCGCCTGCGTTTAACGAATAAAGCATCGCTTCTTTAATTTGTTTTGGGCAATCCATACTTTCGATGTGATCAATCATCGTTTTCGTTATAACAGGCACATGTTCCTGTAGTAAGCGCTCAACCGCAGTATTGGTCACGTGCGATCCTCCTCACTCATTTGAAAAGCCTCTACTTCCCCATCTTCGTTAACGATTTGGTCCATTTTCTTTTCAACATTTTGAAGTTGCTCATGACATTGTTTTGACAGTGTCATGCCTTGTTGGTACATATCAATCGCTTTTTCAAGCGGGACATCGCCTGCTTCTAATTGATTAATAATCTCTTCAAGAGACGTCATTGCTTGTTCAAATGTAAGCTTCTCATCATTGGTTGTTTGATTCGTCACGGTGTTCTACTCCTTTCAACATCCCATCTGGGTTGTTTCGTATTTCTTTGACAACACCTTCGATCTGTCCGTCTTGCACATGAACGGTAATCGAGTCGCCAACACTCACATCGGTTGCTTTCGTTACGAGTTCTTCGTTAGAATACGTCGCTGAATATCCGCGCTTGAGCGTACCTAACGGATTAAGAATCGTTAACTTTGCAATCAGTTGATCATATCGATTTGCTTTGTCAGAGTACTGATGGTTTAAAGCACGGTGCAGTTTGTCATCTAAGCGTTGTAACGCTTCTGACTTCTGTTGATACAACTCATATGGGTTTACCCGCTTGAGGCGATTAAGTAACTGTTCTTCGTGCTGTTTACGTTCTGTTACAAGTCGCTTCGTTGCCCGATTTAACTGCTCTAACGAACGATCAAGCTCTTGTTCTTTCTGACGTAGCAGTTGCGCAGGATATTTAAAGGCATACGAAGATTGAAAACGACGTAACCGATCTCTTTTACTAACGATTTGTTGGTCTGTGGCTTTTTGTAACCGTCGATGGTTAACGAGTAATTTATCATTCCACTCTTGTAAAGAAGGAACGGCTAGCTCAGCAGCTGCTGTCGGCGTAGCGGCACGAACGTCCGCCACAAAATCGTGCAATGTCACATCGGTTTCATGGCCAACGGCTGAGATAATTGGCGTGTTTAATGAATGTGTTGTCTTCACTAGCTCTTCATCATTAAATGCCCAAAGCTCCTCGATGGAACCTCCTCCACGACCAGCGATTATAACGTCTGCTTGACTTTGGTCTGCTTGTCTTAACGCACGGATAATGGATGGAACCGCATTAGGTCCTTGAACAGCAACAGGATAAAGTGTAATAGAAGCAATTGGATAGCGGCGTTTGATCGTCGTGTAAATGTCCCGAATAACTGCGCCTGTTTTCGAAGTGACAACAGCAACTTCTTTAGGAAAACGAGGTAACGGCTTTTTTTAACATGGGATCAAAATAGCCTTCTCGCTCCAACTTACCTTTTAATTGTTCATAAGCAAGATAAAGTTGACCAATTCCATCTGGCTCCATCTGCTTTACATACAACTGATACTGACCATACGGTTCATACACAGATATATTGCCAGAAATGAACACTTTCATGCCATTTTCTGGTTGAAAACGTAAAGCGCGATTATTCCCTGCAAACATAACAGCAGAAATTCGCGCTCGATCGTCTTTTAACGTGAAGTACATATGCCCACGACTATGATGTTTAAAGTTTGAAATCTCACCGTAAATGAATACGCGCTCCAATGAAGGGCTCGTTTCAAGTAACGTCTTGATTTGTCTAGTAACTTGTGAGACGGATTGATGCTTATGTTCTGTCATTACAGCGACCCAACCTTTTAGCTGCAAGCACAGTGTTGTGTAGAAGCATCGTGATTGTCATTGGGCCGACACCACCTGGTACGGGTGTAATCCAGCCAGCAATTTCTTTCGCTTCATCGAATTGCACATCACCGATTAACTTTCCGTCAACACGGTTAACACCAACATCAATGACACATGCTCCTGGTTTAATTCCTTCAACACCGATCATTTGTGGTCTACCTACAGCTGCAATAAGAATATCTGCATCTAGTGTATGTTTGTACAAGTCTTTCGTTTTTGAATGGCAATACGTGACCGTTGCGTTTTCATTGAGCAAAAGCTGCCCTACAGGCTTACCTACAAGGTTACTTCTTCCAACAACAACTGCATGTTTGCCTTCAATTTCAACACCTGTTAACTTGAGCATTTCAATAATACCAAGGGGTGTGCAGGGCACGAACCCTTCGCCGCCAGAAAGAAGTTGTCCGACATTTTCAGGATGAAAACCGTCAACATCTTTATGAGGGGAAATCTCATCGAGTACGACAGTCTCATCGATGTGTTTAGGTAACGGTAACTGCACGAGAATACCATGTACAGAGGAGTCTTCGTTTAGCGTACGAATTTCTTCCACGAGCTCGGCTTCTGTAAATGTCTCCGGGTGTCTTTTAACGACAGACGTAATGCCGGCTTGTTCACATGCCCGCTCTTTGCCTTTAACATAACTATGAGACGCGGGATCGTCTCCAATAAGAATTACTGTCAAAGAAGGTGTTGTTCCTTGTTCAACCAATTGCTCAACTTCTTCCTTAATACGAGATCTTGTTGTTTTAGCTATCTCTTTACCGTCGATCAGGTTCGCTGTCATTTTGACTTCCCGCCTCTTTTGGATAGTTCTTTAAGATCGTCGCAAGCACTCCGTTTACGAATCGGCCTGCTTCTTCCTCACCGAATGCTTTCGCAGTGTTAATCGCTTCGTTTAGCGTTACGTGAGGTGGAATGTCATCACGATGCATCAATTCGTACACTGCTAAGCGAAGCACAGCGAAGTCGACATTGTTTAATCTTTCAACTGTCCAATGCTGAAGCTGTTCTTTGATTTGTGCATCAATGACGTCAAGGTTATCTAACGTGCCTGGAATCACGTCGTCTAAATACTCATCACTGATTTCATCTTCATCAAGCGCAAACCGGAGAGCTTCCTTCCAGTTTACGCCTGTCATTTCAACTTGAAAAAGAGCTTGTACAGCTCGAACTCTTGCCCATCTACGATTCATGCTTTACTCCTTTATTTGCGAGCGTATTATTCTGATAGACGCTCGGGTACAAATGCTTCATTCGCTTCTTCTTCTTTCTCAAAGTGAATGCCAACGACATGCACATTGATGCTCTCAAGTGCAATGGCTGTCATCGTCTCGAGCGCTTGCTGAATGTTCTTTTGAACTTTAATTGCAACATCAGGAACAGAAATTCCATAATATGCTACAACGGTAACATCAATCGTTACACCTTCTTCTCCAAGCTCTACTTTTACACCCTTACCGTGCATCTTCTTACCAAACGCTCGGCAACGTCTGACGCAAAGTTGCCTCTTAACGTTGATACACCTTCAATCTCTGATGCCGCTAATCCGGCAATGACTTCAATAACTTCTGGTGAAATTTCTACCTTGCCTAAATCGTTCTCTTGTTCTTCAAGGTCAAGTAGTTGATATTCATTCATCGTGTCGCCCTCCTAATCATTACTCTTGATTACTAGACTGTTCTTCAAGCTGTTTCTCTTGCTCTTCACGCAAACGGTCCATTCGATAATGTCTGAACACTGGGTATTCCGAGAGATTGTCTGGAATCTTCTTCGTTTCAAGTAAAATGATCTTCACGATGTTTTTGTTTCTTGCCATATGATAACTCTCATCATATTCATTTTCTTTTGTATATCGCTTTAAGCTATCATAATCTTCTTCTTGAATCGAAACAGGGTGAGGGTTTTCCTCTGTTGCCTCTTCCACATAACCAACTTCAAATTCTACGATTTGAATGTTGTCGTTTTTTTAAATTTCGTGTTTGTTCTAGTATTGACTTTGCACCTTCTGTTAAGTCGTTCCATTCCATGAAGTGCCATCTCCTAACTTCTAACCATTACAAGGGTTTGTCATCAGTTGATTATATCACGATAGATGAGTGATTTCACCTGTTAGGGAAAAACGATCATAAGAAAAGGGAATCACCGATCATTGATCGAATGATTCCCCTTTTCTATTATTGATTCATATGGTAAGAAACTGCGACAGAACGATTACCGATTTGCTCTTGTGCAATGCGATTAATTTCTACAACTTCAGCTTTAGAAAGTTCTTCTGTTTGAACAAAAACTTTCACTTCATCCGTATCACTCATGACGAGTACATCTTCATAACCTTGTGCTGCAATGCGTTGTTCAAGGTTTGATTCTTGCTCGCTAATTTTTTGTAGCGCTTCGTTTTGTTCATGCGCACTATTTTTTTGCTCAGTAGTCGTGTCACTTGATGCGATTGTGTTTGTATTCGCTTCACGTGCTTCACTACGTGCTTCCTCACGTTCGATTCGTAAAGCACTAAACGTTTCACTTCCATCTAACCCTGCCGCAACATCGACACTGTCCGTTTCTTCGTTTCCTTCTTCATTTCCTTCATCGTCAGCTGGCTCATCTTCATTTACACCTTCGATTTCACCATTCCACTCTTCAACGACGACAGCTTGATCTGGATTTTCTTCTAAATACTGCTCCCAAAGTTCACCTTCGAAATCTTCTAACGATTGATTATCGTTAATCAGGGACGCTTCTTGCGTCGTTGGGCTTTGTGGCCCAAAGAAGTAAACTCCTAGCACTGCAACTAAACTTAACATCGTTAACAACCAAACTGTTTGTTTTTTCAAAACCAAATCACTCATCCTTTCCAAGTTGTTTAGGCATTACAGATACACGGTGAGCAGGAACGTCTAGCGTTCTTGTGACCGCCTCTATTACCCATTCTTTTCTTTGCATACTCTCAACCCCGTTAGCAACGACTAGAACTCCAGTAACGTCTGGCTTATCTACACGGATCAGAAGCGGTTCTTCACTTCCCCCTTGTTGAACGAGGACGAGTGTTTCTTCTTCCGTTCCTTCATCAAGCGTACGGTTTCCACCTTCTGTATCTGCTTCATCCGTCGTTTGTTGACGGATGCTGCGATCCTTCTCATACACTTTGCTCTCGGTTTCTTTCACATTAACGACGACGTCTACGTTTGAGATTCCGTCAATGGTTTCTAGTGCTTGTTGCAACTGTTCCCCATAAGCTTGTTCAATGAGTTGAAATTCGGTCGCAGCATTCGCTGACGGTTTGGATTGTTCAGTATTTTTTTGCAACCGGTTCATTTTGAACTTCATCACTTTGCATCATTCCATCATCTTCTTCGTCACCACTTGTCCCGATCATCATAAGCAATAGCCCAAGAACGATAAGTCCTACGATGTAATACCACCGGATTTTTTTCGGGCCATTTGATGATTGGTTGAGCAATTCTTTGAATTTTGAAGTGTCCTTATTAGCCATTCAGCCCCTCCTCCTCAAGGCTGATTTGTATCATTTGCTCATCAACCTCCCAAATTTCTGCAAGGCGAGCACGCACTTCGCTTAGTATTGAATCCTCATCTACTGTCTCTTCTACAGTTTCATGCGCATTGACTGTTACTTCTTTTACCGGTTCGATTGCTGCAACGGACGTATTTCTTTGGTCATCCGCATCACTTACTAAGACGTTGATCCCTCCTTCATGTACAGAAATTGCGCGAAAGGACAGGTCGAACTCTCCTTCAAGCTCTGCTTGTGCTTCACTGCTAAGACGAGCAGCTACTTGTTCTGAGATATATGCATCATGTGCGGCTTGTATTTCTCTTTTCTCTTGATTTATTTTATTTTCCATTTCAGTTGCTCCTTCGTAAAATGAAAATCCATTTAAATCAAACCACTCTGAAGGGTCTGTATGAACGAGGTCAAATACCGGTTGCAAAAGAAGTACGATCATCATAAGACCAAGAACAAGGTCCGCATAACGCTTCATCGTTGACGTTGGTAATAACAACTCCAAAATAATCGCTAACAATAAAAATACGATGAGTGTCGTTACCCAATCATGAAAATATTCCATTTTCGTATCACCTCACCATCAACGCTAAATTGCCTGATGATATTATGATCGTTACAGCTAAGAAAAACATTAAACAGACGACCGAAACGGCGGCGAACATGAACATGACCGTTTTCGCAAATAAACTCATTACTGACCCTAGCGCACCTCCGCCAAGTGGTTGCATAATCGCGCTCGTAATTTGAAACGTAATCGCAAGAGCTAAAATCTTCAGCGCCGGAAAAACAGTAATAACGAACAAAATCGCAAGACCAGCTAGTCCAATTGTATTTTTCAGTAAGAGCGATGCACCAATGACGGTGTCCGTAGCATCGGTAAACATTCGCCCTACAACGGGCACGAAATTACCGGCAATGTACTTTGCAGTACGAAGTGTGACCCCATCATGAACCGCTGATGTTGCACCTTGAACAGAGATCGTTGCTAAAAAGATCGTCAAGAACGCACCGAGTGTTCCCATTGCAACATTTCGAATGAGTGTAGCAAGTCTCGTTAATTGAAACTTCTCACTCATACTACTGACGACGCTAACGATTGCGGAAACGAACAACAATGGCAATACAAACCGTTCAATTAACAGACCACTCGTATTAACAAGAACGATAATTAGCGGATGAAAAAGCGCTGCTGATGTAGCTGCTCCAGTCATCGCTAAAAGCGCGAGTACCATCGGCAACAGTGAGATCATAAAGTGAACCATGTTTGCAACCGCTTCTTGTGCATAACTCATTGCAATATAAAAACTGTTCATGCTAATGACGATGAGCACAGTAAACGTTACGCCGTAAGCAACTTTACTAACCGCGTCATGTTCAAAGGCATTTTGCAACGCTCGTAACACCATGCTAAATACAGCTAATAAAATGAGCGTACCGAGTAGTGCAATGTTTGCGGTGAGTTCATGGAACAAGTAGCTGAGCAACGCTTTTAACCAGTCCATCGGATTAAATGTATGCTTGCCTTGAAGAAATTCTGTAAATGGTGCTTTTTGGCTTTCTGGAAGAAATGACTCATAATCACGTCGAATGTCTTCCCAAAACGTTTCTATTTCCGAAAAACCGAGACGATCGAGTTGCTCGTCCATTTGTTCAGTAATCTCATCTCGCGCTTCTACTTGATGCTCCTCTTCCGTATAGGTTGACGAGTCATTTGGAAACGTCAGTGAATCGTCTTCTGCAAAGCTCGTGGTTGGAAAAAGAAAAAAGACGGTTGTGGCAACGAGTAGTGTGATGAACCGTTTCACTTGCATCACTCTTTCTTACCCTGGAATTAAGGAAATCACCGTTTCAATGAGCACATTAAAAATCGGGATGGCCATGACGACGATTAGCACCTTTCCGGCAAGTTCAATTTTTTGGGCAATCGCACCTTGATCAGCGTCTCTTGCAATCTGTGCACCAAACTCGGCAATGTAAGCAATCCCGATAATTTTTAACATCGTTTGCAAATAAACCATATTGATGTTTGCATGCGTTGCTAACGTTTCGACGAGTTGGAATGCCATGACAATGTGGTCCAACAGAAACAAGAAAATCATTGCGCCAACAAAGAGCGTCAATAAAAAAGCGAAAGCTGGCTTTTGCTCTTTTAAAATCATTGCTAAAAACGCAGAGATTAGGCCAAAGCCAACGATCTGAATCATGTCTATAGACATAAAATTACGACCCTATAAATAAAAAGACACTTCTGATTTTTGTAAATAAGTCATCGACAATTGTCGCGACCATATACAAAACGACAATAAACCCGATTAACGTCACCCAATGTGCCCAATCTTCTTTGCCCATCTGTTTTAAAACGGTGTGAATCATCGCAACGACGATCCCAATTCCAGCAATCTGGAATATTGTATCCACATCGTATCCCACCGCGATCCCTCCTTTTGCCTAGATCATGACGATAATTGCAAGCAAGCCTCCTAAGAATCCGAGAGACTTTGCCATACGCTCATATCTTAGTTGCTCTTCTCGTGCATTTATTTCTTCAGCCCGTAAGTGTGTAAGTGTTAATTGAATGTATTTTTGTTGCTCATAGCGGCCGTGTTGACCGAGCGTTTGACCAAATTGCAGGAGCGCTTCTTTTTCTTTTATTTTCATGGCTGTTTTATCCCAATTGATCGCTATACTTTCTTTCCAAGCACTCTGAACGTCATGATTCCCTTCTTTTAATCGCATTCCAAAGTCTTTGAAAAACTGCGAAAGCGGACTTGAAACGGTTGAGGATATTCGATTAGCAACATGAATGAGCGGCGTGTGACCGTACATGACTTCTGCCTCAAAATGCTGCAAGGCAGTCGTTAATTCACGAATTTGTTTCGATCGTTGTGATAAGCGCCTTGCCCATTCAAACCCGATCGCAGTCATGCCTACTAACAAAATGATGGCACCGATCCACCTCACGACTTGCCTCTTTTCTTATGCACAAAGTGACCTTCCTTTTTATCATTAAGCAAAAGGATTCCTTCAAACGTATCTGAACTGATTACCCCTCTCGCTTCTAAGTCATTCATTGACTTTGCATGTGCACTACAAAGAACAGCAACACCTGCGCTCGCAGCTTCCTCAATTGCCCTTATATCAGCTTCACTCCCGACCTCATCAACGATGATGACGTTCGGACTCATCGAGCGTATAAGCATCATCATCCCTTCTGCTTTCGGACAACGATCCAGTACATCTGTGCGTTTCCCAACATCATGTTGCGGTGTACCTTCAAATGAAGCGGCAATTTCACTTCGTTCATCAACGATCGCAACCTTCTGTGGCGGAATGTTAAGACGTTCATATCCATTGCTTATTATTTTTGCAAGGTCACGAAGAATCGTCGTTTTCCCAGATTGAGGAGGACCTGCAACAATTGATGTTTTCCACCTGCCTTCATATAGGCCTTGAAGGTACGGGACGCTAACCTTCTCAAGCGCTCGACTAATTCTAATGTTAAACGTGCGAATATGTTTAATTGTCTTTACGACGCCTTTCTCCACAACCGCTTCTCCAGCGATCCCAACTCTGTGCCCGCCTCGTAACGTTAAGAAGCCATGTCGCAATTCTTCTTCGAAAGCGTAAATGGAATGTTGACTTAATTGATTTAAAACAAATGTCGCATCCGCTTCATTGAACAACGTATTCTTCAAGAAAAAGCTTTCTCCAGCCAACACGACCTCAATTGATTGATTCGGCCGGAGACGAATCTCTTGAACGAAATGGTCCATGAGTACAGATGTTAATTCTTGGTGATACTGGTATGGAAGCAAGGCGACGATGTTTTGAATGGACTGCAATTCTAAGCTTTGCTTTAGCATGAGTGACACCAATCTTCAACTCCGTTTCAAAAGGAACATTCATTTTTGCGTGCTGAAACATCACAACAGTGAATAAACCCTTTAATAAGCTCGTTGACATGATTTCCAAAATGGATCTTGCTTGTACACTTTATTCGTACAACTCGTAAATAGAACTAAGACGACGAGTATTCAAACACCGTTTTTAAGTAACCTTGTCGAAGTCCGTCGTCAAATCCATGCAAATCGTGTGAAAGCGGATGAGAAGCGTTGACGCGTGTATGTTGCGGTGTTAGCTTAAAAGCAAGTTAGTATATTCCAGTCGTTGTCGCGCTTAGTTATTTTGAAAGGAGCGCTAATTCATGGCGTATCAGAACATTTTAGTTTGTCTAGATAGTGAAAATGAACCGACCTTTCATGCTTACAATGAAGCGATCTCATTTGCGAAAAATGAATCTGCGACACTTTATTTATGTAGCATCATTAATACGAAAGCGTATGGTGCAATGTCTCGGTACGATAAAAACCTCGTACCACAAGTTAAGCAAATGGCAACAGACTATTTATCACACCTTCACCAAAAAGCAACAACAGCCGGTGTTAACGCTAAACTAATTGTTGACACAGGACTTCCTGTACAGAAAATTGTTAAATCTGTCGTACCCCGTTACAACATTGATTTGATTATTCACGGAGCCACCGGGGGCAATAAAATTGAAAAAGCGTTAGAAGGCAGCATTTCAAAAGGCCTGATCAAAAAAAAGCCAAGTCGACTGTTTAGTTGTAAAGCCTAGAGACATTAAAGCAGGTGTGAAATATGCCTAATCTACCACTCATCATTTACGTTGATTATGGTAATCATTCGTTTGCTGCTGTCAAAAAAAGGTGCAACAATCGCAAAGCAACGAAACAAAGACGTGATCCTCGCCCACTCGATTGACCGACGCAAAGATTCAGTCACAGATCGAAATGACATTCAATCGAAGCAACAATTAATACAACAACGAACCGCTTGGTTAAACGATTACAAAGCTTATCTTCTCGATGAAGGGATTGAAGTCATTAACATTGACCTATCCTTTGAAAAACCATCAAAACGCATTAACGAATTGAATGCCGATTTAATCGTCGCAGTCAAAACCGATCGCTGGGGAATCGTGAAACATTATTCACACGATCTATTTCAAAACCCTCCCTACACGTTGCTCGGTGTTCACGTAAATCAAACGTCAAAAAAAATAAACTGGCGTAACGAAAGACCATTTATAAAAAAAACGGATGTCCAGATTCCATGTAATAAGAATCTAGACATCCGCTTTTTATGAAAGGTAGAAAACGTTACAACTTAGTCTGCGCCTATATATAACAACGCTTGTGGTTTGTTGCAACAAAAAAGCACTTTAAACGTTTCTGTTTAAAGTGCTTTTTTTCTTTACTATGCGCGGGAAACGTATTCCCCTTTACGTGTATCAACAACAAGAACGTCGCCTTCGTTAACAAAGAACGGAACGTTTACCCGGAATCCAGTTTCAAGTGTTGCTGGCTTGTGACCACCTGAAGCTGTGTCCCCTTTAATTCCTGGATCTGTTTCAGTTACCGTCAGCTCTACAGAGTTAGGTAGCTCAACCCAAGTGTTTCTGTGCCGTATTGCGTAATGTGAACTTCCATATTTTCTTTCAAGAAGTTTAGTTCATACTTAATTTGCTCCGTTTGCAACTCAATTTGCTCAAATGACTCCATGTTCATAAAAGAATGCTCATCTCCATTTGAGTAGAGATATTGCATTTTGTCACGGTCGATATGAGCTTTATTTACTTTTTCCCCACCGCGGAATGTTTTCTCAGCGATGTTACCAGTACGCAAATTCTTTAATTTCGAACGAACAAAAGCAGCGCCTTTTCCTGGTTTTACATGTTGGAATTCTAACACTGAAAATAAATCGTTATCTACTTCGATCGTAAGACCTGTTTTAAAATCGTTTACTGAAATCATCTTCGTATATCCACCTTTTTCTAGTTTTGCCCCGCATACTTAAGCGTTTTATCAGACGTCGTTAAACGCTCATTTCCGGTTTCTGTAATGACGATGTCATCTTCAATTCGTACGCCACCGATCCCTGGTAAATAAACCCCAGGTTCAACGGTTACGACCATTCCTGGTTGCAATACGACGTTACCTTTCGGAGAAAGTCTCGGTTCTTCATGAACTTCAATGCCAAGCCCGTGCCCTAAACCGTGACCGAACTTGCCTTCATACCCTTGTTCATAAATGTACGAACGACAAATATCGTCTGCTTCTTGTCCTGTCATTCCAGGTTTAATTTGCTCTACACCTTTTAACTGTGCTTGTAATACCGTGTCAAAGACCTTTTTCATTTGTTCACTAGGTTCTCCGACAGCGAGAGTACGTGTAATGTCTGAGCAATACCCTTCATAAATCGCACCAAAATCAAGGGTAACAAGTTCACCTTCCTCGATGACTTTGTCACTTGCAACACCGTGAGGCAATGCACCTCGTGCTCCTGAAGCAACAATCATATCAAATGATGATCCATCAGCACCAAGTTGTCGCATTTTAAACTCTAGCTCATCACGAACTTCTTTTTCTCGCATTCCAGGCTTTATGTAATTTAAAATGTGTGCGTAAGCTTCATCTGCAATTGCTGCAGCCTTCTTCATCGTCACAATTTCTTCTTCGTCTTTGAACTGACGCAATGATTCCACAACCCCACTTAAAGGAACCAATGGAATCGAATGTTCGTGCTTATACAACTCATACTTCTCAAAGGTTGTATACGATTTCTCAAAGCCGACTGCCTTCACGTTATGCTTCTTTACAAGTTCTTGTATTTCCGTAGCAACCGAACCTTTATGCTCAACAATCGTGTAACCAACACATTGACTCGTTGCTTGTTCGACGTAACGAAAATCGGTAATAAAATATGACTCACTTTCCGTTAAAAAAACGACCCCTGCACTCCCAGTAAAATGCGAAAGGTATCTACGATTGGCCTCGCTCTCAACGATAAACGCATCGATGCCTAATGATTGAAACTGTTTTCTAACATTGTCAACTCGTTTCATTCGCTTTCGTTCCTCCTCGCAAAACTTACGATTACATCACCTCTATCTTAGCACATGTTTAGGAAATCTAGCCATTATGTTCCTCCGTATTCTTGCAACTCTTCTTCATAAGCAATGGAATATCCGACAAATAGACCGTAACTAATAAATAAACAAATGGTACTCGTGATTGTGATATTACTTAACTCTTGCACTGAATCTAACCCGACAAATAACGGATTAGCAATGTAAAAAAATCAGCACCCATAGTACGGCTCCAAAGCCAATTCCCATCCACATGCTACTAATCTTCGCAAGACTATAACGATAAAGAAAGGCGATTGCAATCGAGCCGATCGTAATCATGAGAATAGCAAGCCATTGACCTGTTTTCTCTTCTGTCCAATCTCCAAGTGACCATGCCATCCAAAATAAATTCGGACCGACATCTGTAAAATTAAAAAAATAAGCTCCGTACCAAATGGAACTCCACAAAAGACCTCCTACAGCTCCTATTAAGAGAACTTTTACGCTATACGGCAAATCTTTCGTATCTGTTTTTCGATTTTTGTTTTGTTGGCATTATTTACTCACCTCATTGATCCATAGTATGGTACAAATGAGAAGTGCTCATTCTCTTCACAGTAGATTTTCTCTCTTTTAAAACTGTGTCGTGGAGGTGAGTTGCATCTTGTTGTAGAATAGAAACCATAGCAAACCAAAGAGTTGAAAGATAGGTGCCAACATGAGCGAAGAACAAAAACAAGAACAAGCGTCTCCTTCTACAGAAAAACCCGCCTATGGTGGTCAAGCCCTCATTGAAGGTGTAATGTTTGCAGGTAAAGAAACGACTGTTTCTGCAATACGCCGGAACACCGGTGATATCGAATACTTCGAAAACGTCCGAAAGCCAATGCCTACACTACAGAAGCTAAAGAAAATTCCTTTCGTTCGAGGTACTGTTGCTCTAATTGAAGCAGCAGCGATGGGAAGTAAACATATGAACTTTGCCTCTGATCGTTATGACGTTCACCCCAATGATGATGAGAATATCGTTACTGAGGAGCAGCGTTCTAAGATCGTGAGCTTTATAGGTGTCGCTGCCATGGCAGTGTTTGCATTTTTAATTGGAACTGTCATCTTTACACTCGTCCCAGTCTTTTTAGCTGAACTCTTATCCGGACTTTCCCTGGACATGTAGCTCAGAACTTACTTGAAGGTTTATTTAAGACCATTATTCTCGTTGGGTACATTTATTTGATCTCGTTAACCCCACTCATTAAACGGGTATTTCAATACCATGGTGCCGAACATAAAGTGATCAACACGTATGAATCAAATAAACCATTGACGGTCGAGAATGTACAAGAGCACTCTCGATTGCATTACCGTTGTGGTAGTAGCTTTATGCTATTTACCGTCATTATCGGTGTGCTGATTTATTTGCTCGTCCCGTTTGATAATTTGTTTGAGCGAATTGTACATCGTTTATTACTCATTCCAGTCGTTCTCGGAGTTTCCTACGAAGTGTTGCAGTTTACAAACAAGTTACGAGATATCCCTGTGTTAAAATGGCTCGGACTCCCTGGCTTATGGTTGCAACTACTTACAACGAAACAACCAAAAGACGACCAAGTTGAAGTATCAATTGCTTCTTTTGAAAAACTGCTCGAACGCGATGAGCAACTAAAGGCAGAAAAAGCCGGCAGTAACATCGTTTAAAAGGAGATGAGCGTTTGCAGTCGTTTCTAAAAAAACCCTTTCGTTTTGATTATTAGCTTCCTTGCAGTGATTGGACTTGGTTCTCAACTGATCTTCAATCCATCTGGACTGCTCTTAATGCTCGTCATCACTGCTGTAATCGGGGTAATTCTCTATTTCGTTCTCACTCGCTTTGTTCGTCCACAAGTTCAAGGTCAACGGGTGGACCCGAATTACAAGCGTGCACTCAAACAAGACAAACAACGACGAAAAACAAACAATAAAAACCCCGATGCGGTTAGTGTAAAGAAAAAGCGAAATCCGACCCACTTAAAGGTCGTTAATGGCAAGAAAAAAATGCGCGACGATAATTTTCGTCAGCGCATTTTTTAGCGACTCCACGTTTTCAAATACTGTTTTGTCGTCTCATATCCTAGAGTAACCAACTTTTCTCGATCTTCATCCGTTAAAGAAAAACTCGTCGTCCTCACCGTCTCAATCGGAATAAACACGACGTTGTTCTCGTGACCAGAATCAATATATCGTGAATCGTGGCTTTTTTTGCATCGTCTCAAAAATCGATCCGTATAACTCGAGTGCGTTTGTAATCGAGTTTTTATCATGATCCGCCGGTTCTGGATTCAGTTGAAAACCGAGCAATGGTCGCTTTGAACGATGCTTTCGAAATAACCACATCGGAAAATTACTTAAAATCCCACCATCAACGACTAATGATGACGCTCCACCTTTATCAAACAACCGAACAGGCTGGAAGAAAAATGGTAAACTACAACTCATTCGTACCGCGCGAGCGACCGGGAACGAGTCTGGAATGATGCCGTAATGCTCAAGGTCATCTGGCAAAACGAGCATTCTGCTTTTTGAAATATCTGCTGCCACTACTCTTAGTTGATCATTTGGCAAATCACGAACGTTCGAACCCCTTTTGCCTCAAGCTATTCGCTAACCACTCTTCTAATTTATTGCCTTTATATAATCCAAGCCCAAAGTAGACGCCTACCCATTTGAGTAAATGTGGAAATGTTTTCGCCCAAGCTGTAGGATCGAGGAACATCTTAAGTTCCACTTCATCGAACATCTCACGAATCTCTTTGCTCGTATATCCCGCAGCCATTAAGCTCCCCATAATGCTCCTGCACTCGTACCTGCGATTCTAGAAAACGTGAAGTTCTTTTCTTCCATCGCCTGCAATGCGCCAATGAAGGCAAAGGCTTTTACACCACCACCTGCAAAGACACCGTCAATCAGCATTGAAACACCAACTCCCCACACCTACACACTATGCGCACAAAGAAGAAGTTGCGTGTTGTCCTTACAGGAAATGTAAGGATTGATCGCCAGTTCACTCCTAGCGTACAACGAAAACGATACGCACAAGTTAGTTATAGAGAAAGGAGGAGAACGTTTGATGGACTACAAAGCAGGTGAAACGCTGTATGTGATCCACCGTAATCCCCACACGCAAGACGTTGCAAACATCCGTGAAGCAACTGTCGTTAACGACCCACAAGATCCTCTTTCGCAAACGATTTATTTAATGGATGAATTTTATCCAATTACTGAAGAACTTGCGGTATTCAATAGTTACGAAGAGGCTGAGGAAGCATATTCTTATTACTTTGGCACCGACCCAGAACCGATGTAAGGGGGAACACCATGAAGCCATTTATGCCTGAGCGAATATATATAGAACCAAAAGCTTTTGACTACCCATTAGGCAAGAAGCTCTATGATTATTTCAATGACTTAGGAACTGAAATACACGAAACTACGTCACACAACCAAATCCGCAATTTGCCTGGTGACAATCATTTTCAAAAATATCGAAACGCAAAATCAACGCTCGTCGTTGGCGTACGAAAAACATTAAAGTTTGATACGTCTAAACCGTCTGCTGAATATGCGATCCTTTAGCAACTGGTTGCATGGGTCATTGTCATTATTGTTATTTGCAAACAACGATGGGGAGTAAACCTTACATTCGAACGTATGTGAACACCGATGAGATCTTAAAACAAGCGGACGATTACATGTTGGAAAGAGCTCCTGAACAGACAAGATTTGAAGCCTCTTGTACGTCAGACATTGTCGGCATTGATCATATTACTCATTCTCTTAAGCATGCGATTGAACACATGGCCAAAAGCGAATTAGGAAAGCTTCGCTTCGTCACGAAATTCGAACATGTTGACCATTTGTTGGATGCAGACCACCGCGGAAAAACCCGCTTTCGATTTAGTGTTAATGCTGATTTTGTTATTCGGTACTTCGAACCTGGAACATCAACACTTGATAAACGAATTGAAGCCGCTGCTAAAGTTCAAGAAGCAGGTACCCACTCGGTTTTATCGTCGCCCCGATCTATTTACATGACGGTTGGGAAGAAGGCTATGAAACCTTATTTAAAAAGCTGTCTCACCAACTTCCGAGTAACGGTCGAGACAACATTACGTTTGAGTTTATTCAACACCGGTTTACACAACCTGCGAAACGCGTCATCGAAAAAAACTATCCGATGACAAAACTAGAACTTGATGAAACGAAACGAAGGAAAAAATGGGGACGCTACGGAATTCACAAATACGTGTACGAAAAAGATCAAGAAGAAGTGATGAAAGATACGTTGTATCGCTACGTAGACCACTATTTTCCCAATTCCAAAATTGAATACTTTACGTAAGCAACAAACGAAATGTTTGTTGCTTTTCTACGTTTATGCAAAAAAACTTCCGATTCCATTTTACATCCTAAAATTTGCCGTATAATATAGAGATAAGGATTTTTGCATTATAGCGCTTCAACGAAGCGAAGGAGGCACCTGTTGTTAACTAAAACGTTAGTCAAACGGATTTTAATCATCATTGCCTCATCTTGATCGGGCTATTTGTTTATTACAATTTTTCGGCTTTTATGCCGCTGCTCTTAGCGTTATTAACTGCCATGATTTTTGAACCTTTTGTTCGCTTCTTTAAAAAGCAGTTAAAAACTGAAAAGCGCCTTTTGCCTGTTACGATTGTATTTTTGTTATTTGTAGCCATTAGTGCAATCGGGCTGTACTTTGCTGTGACAAGTCTGATGAGAAGTATCGTGAGTTGGTCACAACAACTTCCACAATACGCACTTGAATTGCAACGGTTTGCGAACGACTTGATTATTCAATTTAATCAATTGCTTAGAGATTTACCACAAGGGTATCAAATCGCCCGTGAACTTGAGCGCCTTTCAGAAGATGCGATTGATTTTGCACTTAGCATTACGACCAACTCGTCGGCCTACTCGGTTCGTTTTTGTCTGCGATTCCGAACATGCTCTTTGTAGTGCTCATTTACTTAATTACGTTGTTTCTATTTAGTTTGGATTTACCTCGACTTCTTGGGAATTTCTTTAACTTCTTCAAAACGGAAACGTCCGAGAAATTACGATTCGTCTTTCACCGGATGGGTCGAGTATTCTTAGGCTGGTGGAAAGCTCAATTTATTCTTAGCTTAGGAGTCTTTATTCTCACGTACATAAGTCTTCTTTACATATCACCTGGCTCTGCGTTTATACTCTCACTCATCATTTGGGTCGTAGACATTATTCCACTTTACGTAGGTCCCGCCCTCGTACTCGTCCCATGGGGTTTGTTAGCGATGATCTTAGGTGATGTCACGATGGGGATTCAACTGAACATTTTAGCGCTCGTTCTCCTCATCATTCGCCGTATTTTAGAGCCTAAAGTACTCGGAGACTCGATTGGCATGAATGCTTTGCCGACCGTATTATCAATGTACTTTGGTTTCGTGTTCTTTGGTGTGATGGGACTAATCTTAGGTCCATTTGTTTATATGGCGATCTTAAGCGCGAAAGAAGCAGGACTTTTTCAAATCAACTTGAAAGAGGACCAACCAAAAGAAGAACCAACACCTGCACAAAAAGAATAAAAAAAGCCGATTTAGCATCGTTTGCCCAAAAATCGTTTTCACGAACTTTTGGAGCAAACCGCTAAATCGGCTTTTTTTCAATTGGAAACAAAGGAAGTTCTTCTAGATAAATGAGATCTTGTTGATCATTTGCACTACCTTCTGCAAGTACAGCGGTTTTGGCAACGACGTTGCCCCCTGCCCTTTCAACAAGTTCTTGCAGTGCCGCAATCGATTCGCCTGTTGATACAACATCGTCTACGAGCACGATCCGCTTGCCTTTAAGCTTTTGAGCATCCCGTTCATCCAATACGAGTGTCTGCTCTACATCGGTCGTAATGGATTTTACCGTTAGCACAAGTGGTTCGCTCATGTAAGGCTTCACTGTTTTACGTGCAACAACATACTGATCGTGATTCAACAAACTCGAGAGTTCTTGTGCCAACGGAATGCCTTTGGCTTCCGCCGTAACTAATACATCGGTTTCTGGCAGTCGATTAACGAGCGCCTTTGCTGTTGCTTTCGTGAGCACTGTATCTCCTAGCATCACGAAACTGGCAATCGCTGTATGTTCTGAGATCGGGACGATCGGTAGGTGCCTCGTCACGCCGGCTATGATCATCGTGTAAGATTGCACCTCTTCCACCCCTTATCTATTCTTCTTTATGATAGTTGTTTAGCGCGTTTAAACGAGTCGGATCGTCTTTGAAGTACTGAACAAGATCTCCTATGCGGTCAATCGCATCCCAACTAATATGATGCTCAATTCCTTCAACGTCTTGATAAATGAAGGATTCATCAACACCAATCAACTGTAAAAACTCTTCTAACAACTCATGACGATAGACGAGTCGCTTTCCAATTTTATTGCCTTTTGATGTTAAGATCAGTCCTCGGTATTTTTCATAAACGACGTAACCACTTTTATCAAGCTTTTGAACCATTTTCGTTACAGAAGATGGATGCACTTCTAATGTATCTGCGATATCAGACACCCGAGCATACCCTTTATCTTCAATTAATTGATAGATTCGTTCTAAATAGTCTTCCATGCTAGCTGTTGCCATCGTGTGTTCCCCCATTCAATTGCGTTCTGGGCACAACTCTTTTATCACATTCTTTATTGTACCGAATTGGCGCATGACAAACAACGACAGATTCAAGAAAAGCATCACTTCGAAAAGAAAGCAAATCGTGGTATGATAGAAGTCAGAATAATCGTGATGTGCTCTTCATTAGAGCACATATGAAAGGCGTGGAATCAGTTGAGTGAGAAAGTATTAATAAATGATCGACTCATTAATCGAGAAGAAGCTTCGTTTTCATTTGATGATCGCAGCATGTATTTTGGCGACGGCATTTACGAGGTGATTCGAATTTATGGAGGATTTCCGTTCCAAATGGAAATGCACATGCAACGCTTTCAACGAAGCGCTGAAGAATTGGACATCCCGTTTGATTACGACGTTAAGCAAAGCTTAACGAACTCCCTACTAGAGCTGCTTAAAGAAAACGGATTAAACGAAGGAATTATTTATGTCCAACTTTCCCGCGGCTCTGCTGATCGTAACCATCTTTATGAGCGTCATACAGAACCTTTGATTTTTGCGTTCACAAAGCCGATGGAACGACCACAACAAGCGATGTCTGAAGGAATTGCCACGTACTTAACCGAAGATGAACGTTGGTTACGTTGTGACATTAAAACGGTGAATTTGTTAGGCAATGTCATGGCCAAACGTAAAGCTGCAGATCACGACTGCCAAGAAGCCTTATTGCATCGTGGTGACTTAATGACTGAAGGTTCTTCATCGAATTTATTCATCATTAAAGGTGATGTTGTACAAACTCACCCTGCAAACAATTACATCTTAAATGGCATTACTCGCCAACTCGTTCTCGACTACATTGAAGAACACGGGAAATCCGTAGTCTTTGAACCCATTCAAGTCGAAGATATGAAGAACATTGATGAAGCCTTTATTACGAGTACGACGAGTGAAATCACTCCGATCGTTGAGTTTAGAGGTACTGTGCATCATAAATTAACGGTCGGACCGTTAACGAAATCATTACAAAAGCGTTTTAACGAAGACGTAGTTAAAACTGAACAAGGCGAGTAACGCAATATACATGCACTGAACAAGACAAAATCAAAGAACGAGCGCCCGAACTTAAACGGGTGCTCGTTCTTTTTTTGATAAACCATTAAGAAATATACAGGCTTTGATTGCCATAGTACGGTTTTCCTTAGTTAAGGCATACACCTGCTCTGGAGATGTTACTCTGCTTTCAAAAAAACTACATGCAGCTAAACGCTTTCTAAAATCACTTCAGAATCTTACTAGCCTTAGTTTTATTATCTACGATACGTCCAGTCGTCTGATTGATAGCGCTCAATCGCTAACGTTTCTACCTCTTGCTTTTGTTCTTTTGTTAACGTCATTGGTTCTAAATGAACGTCAAGACCTCGCTCAAAGCCGACTTTAAAAGCTTCTCTCAATTGAGGGATGGTTACGTCAGTGCTTGTTAGGTCTTGAATGCTCACGGCTTTTTGAAGGAACCGCTTTTGCATTTGTTCTCGCATGCGGTCATCTTTGAACTTGAACACACTAAATAGTTGATCGACGTCAAACGCAAGCACAATTGCGCCGTGTTGTAAGATGACGCCTTTTTGACGCGTTTGCGCACTTCCTGCTATTTTTTTCCCTTCAACGACAAGCTCATACCAAGACGGAGCATCAAACAAACGGCAGATGTTGGGTTTTTCAATGCATCGGTATCTTCTTTCGTTTTCGGAATCGATAGATTCGCTTCTAATCCTAATTGTCTGAACCCTTCCAGCAATCCTTCTGAAATGACACGGTAGGCTTCAGTTACTGTCTCAGGCATCTTAGGATGGTCTTCATTGACGATGACGCTATACGTCAATTCTTTGTCATGCAACACTGCACGTCCTCCAGTAGGACGGCGCACAATCCCAAGTTCATGTTCTTCTACTGCGGTAATATTGATTTCTTTATGTATCTTCTGAAAGTAGCCAAGAGAAAGAGATGCTGGATTCCATTCATAAAAGCGAATCACTGGTGGAATCTTTCCTTCGCTATGCCACTGCAACAATCTTTCATCTAAAGCCATGTTGTAAGACGGGGAACACGCACCCGACTCCAGAAAAAGCCATGTTTCTTTTTGCATACATTTCACCTCTCCAATCTTATTAAGTGTAGCAAAAGTAACACTTGTTTGCATCGGCGAAGACAACCTTTGCGTAACGTGCAGTTCCGACTTATAATAGAAAAGGATGTACTAGCTTTTCGTAGGGGGAACATAGATGGATGTTATGAACGTAATCAGTTATATTTTATGGGGGCTATTAATTGGTTTCTTGATTGTGTTTTTGTTTAGAAGACTATCAACACCGAAATTTTTAAGCCCATTAACGCAAGATCAATTTATTCAAGGATATCGTAAATCCCAATTGATTGACGTGCGTGAACAACGGGAATTCGATGGCGGCCACATTTTAGGCGCTCGGAACATTCCACTTTCCCAATTAAAACAACGTTTGTCTGAAGTTCGTCCTGACCAAGACGTGTATTTGTATGACCACTCTGGAGCAAGAAGCCGTCAAGCTGCTCGTATGATTAAGAAAAAGACCAACAACGATCGTCTTTTCTACTTAAAGGGTGGCTTTCGTAAATGGACAGGAAAAGTGAAGAAGAAATAAACCAATGCCCTTTCACTCAAACGAAAGGGCATTTTATTGCAAACGTTACAAGCAAATGATAAAATTATCTCTTTAAGTATGCATGTAATTACAATCTTTACGTATAAATGAAAGATCAATGGAAGGAGCACACGATGATTCCAATTATTGAACGTATTAACGAACTTGCCAAAAAGTCCAAAGAAATTGGCTTAACTGAGGATGAGCAGAACGAGCAAGCGAAACTTAGACAAGAATACCTCGGCTATATTCGTGGCCAAGTAAAAGACACAATTTCTAATGTGACTGTCGTTGATGAAGAAGGTACAGATGTAACTCCTGAAAAATTAAAAAATGAACAAGAACGTCGACGTTCTCATTAAAACGAAGCACAAACTCAATCTGTGAGTTTGTGCTTCGTTTTTATTATTGCTCGTGTTTTAAAATTGGCTTTCTTGCGGCTGCCGTTTCATCGAGTCTTGAAATAACAGTATGATGCGGCGCTTCTAATACATAATCAGGGTTCTCTTCTACTTCTTTACTAATGGCAATCAAGGCGTCAGCAAATTCATCTAACGTTTCTTTCGACTCTGTCTCCGTCGGTTCAATCATCATGCACTCTTCCACATTTAACGGGAAGTACATCGTTGGTGGATGATACCCATAATCAAGCAGTCGCTTTGCAATGTCTAATGCACGCACGCCTTGATCTTTTTGACGTTTTGCTGACACGACAAATTCATGTTTGCAATATTGCGGGTACGGTACGTCATAATATGGCTCTAGACGCTTCATTAAATAGTTCGCGTTTAATACCGCATCTTCCGATACTTGCTTTAAGCCTTCTGGACCCATCGTGCGAATATAAGAATACGCACGTACGTTGATACCGAAATTTCCATAAAACGGCTTTACACGCCCGATCGACTGTGGACGATCGTAATCCCACGTATATTGTTCTTCTTTTTTTAATGAGGAGTGGCTTCGGTAAAAATGGCACTAAATCTTCTTTAACTCCGACTGGACCACTTCCAGGACCCCCGCCTCCGTGAGGTCCGGTGAACGTTTTGTGCAAATTCAAATGCACAACGTCAAAGCCCATATCACCAGGACGTGCTTTATCTAAGATGGCATTAGAATTCGCTCCATCATAATACAATTTACCACCGGCGCTGTGAATAATTTCAGCCATTTGAACGATATCTTCTTCAAATAATCCGAGTGTATTTGGATTCGTAAGCATGAGCGCTGCCGTATCCTTACCAACCACTTCACGTAAATGATCTAAGTCAACGAGACCTCGCTCATCCGTACGCACCGTCACTGAATCAAAACCAGCGACACTCGCCGATGCTGGGTTCGTACCGTGAGCTGAGTCAGGTACAATCACTTTCGTACGCTCAACATCACCATTAGCTTCATGGAACGCACGGATCATCATTAACCCTGTCCATTCTCCTTGAGCACCTGCTGCTGATTGCAACGTCACTTCCTTCATCCCTGTCATTTCTGCTAATGACTCTTGCAATTCGTGCATCAATTCTAATGCCCCTTGCACTTGCTCTTCAGGCTGATACGGATGTATGTGAGACAAACCTGGCATTCTTGCGACGACTTCGTTCACTTTCGGGTTGTATTTCATCGTACAAGAACCGAGAGGATAAAACCCAGAATCAACACCAAAGTTTCGGTTAGAAAGCGCCGTATAATGGCGAACGAGTTGAAGCTCAGATACTTCTGGTAATTTTGCTTCTTCTTTTCGAATGTAGGAATCCTCAAGCAATTCTTCCACTGACACGTCAGGAACGTCTAGTTCTGGAAGGGAATCGCCCTTACGACCTTTACGACTTAATTCAAAAATAAGCGGCTGCTCTTTCGTTCTCATTTGCTCTCCTCCAATGCTTTAACGAATCGATCAATTTCTTCTTTTGTTCGCATCTCTGTTACACAGACGAGCATATGATTGTCACTCGCTTGATCAAATCGACCAAGATCTAAGCCTCCGATAAACCCTTTATCGATCAGCTTTTTGTTCACATCAACTACGCTACTTCCTACATCAACAACAAATTCATTAAAATGAGGACCTTCATTGACGATCGTAAATCCAGCATTCTCAACTTGTTGTTTTGCATAATGCGCCTTTTTTTAAATTGTGAACCGCGAGCTCCTTTAATCCGCTCTTTCCAAGTGCTGTCATCGCAACAGAACTGCCAAGGGCGTTTAAAGCTTGGTTTGAACAGATATTTGATGTCGCTTTGTCTCTTCGAATATGTTGTTCTCTCGCTTGTAGCGTGAGCACAAACCCACGTGTTCCATCTTCATCGACTGTTTGCCCTACAAGACGACCAGGTACTTTTCGCATCAATGCCTTTTTCGTTGCAAAGTATCCACAGTGAGGACCGCCGTACTGACTAGGAATACCAAATGGCTGGGTATCACCAACAACAACATCTGCACCAAACTCTCCTGGTGGCGTTAACACACCTAAAGCGAGAGGGTTGCTTTTTACAATCATCATAGCACCCGATTCATCACACGCTTCACGAATAGCTTTTAAATCTTCAATTCCACCGTAAAAGTTCGGGTATTGTACGACAACTGCACACACGTCATCATCAAGCTTTTCTTTAAGATCACTTACGTCTGTCTTTCCTTTCGCCTCATTTACAGAAGCGACATTTAATCTTGGGCCTAATACATACGTATCAATTACATCACGGGCTTCTGGATGTACAGTGTCAGAGACGAGCACGCGTTGTTTTTTCATTTTGAGATGACCTGCAACCATTACGACCGCTTCAGCAAGAGCCGTATGACCGTCATACATTGAGGAATTCGCAAGGTCCATTCCTGTAATCTCTGCAATCATCGTCTGGAATTCAAAAATTGCTTGCAATTCACCTTGTGAAATTTCCGGTTGGTATGGCGTATAAGCTGTGTAGAATTCCGAACGAGAAATGACGGCATCAACGGTTGCTGGGATATGGTGATCGTAGACACCCGCCCCTAAAAACGACGGGAAATCTTTCGTTGATACATTTCGATTGCTTAACTCTGTAAAGTGCTTAAGTAAATCGCGCTCTTTTAATGCTGGTTTAATATTCATAGAGCTGCCGGACGTACTTTTGTTGGAATATCCGCAAATAAGTCAGCGACGTCGTTTGCCCCAATTACTTGCAACATTTCTTTACGATCTTCTTCGGTCATTGGTAAATAACGATGGTTTGACATGCTTTCCCTCCTAGCGTTTATAAAACGGTGTTTGGATGACTTTCGCTTCAACAATTCGCTTTCTTATGCCAACACGGACAGTCGTGTCAATGGTAGCGTAAGCTTCATCAAGTAGTGCAAGTCCGACATTCGTACCAAGTGTTGGCGATTGCGTACCACTTGTCACATGACCGATTACTTCTTCTCGTTCGTTGTACACAGGATAATCGGTTCTCGGTATGCCTTTGCCAATCATTTCAATGCCAACGAGTTGCGCTTAACACCTTGTTCCTTTTCTTCTTGCAAGGCTTTTTGACCAATAAACGGCTGAGTCTTTTTCGTTTTAACAGCAAACCCTAGCTTTGCTTCAAGTGGGCTAATCGAGTCTGACAATTCTTGACCGTATAATGGCAAACGCGCCTCAAGTCGAAGTGTATCTCTTGCTCCAAGCCCACAGGGCGTGACTTCTTGTTTAAGGAGTGCATCCCAAATCGTTTTCGCATCTTCTGATTTACAATAAATTTCAAATCCATCTTCTCCGGTATACCCACTTCTAGAGATGATCGCAGATGTACCGAGAAGCTTCGATTCAGCTAAAAATTGAAAAAAATCCAAGCTCGTTCAAAGGTTCAGAAACGAGTGATTGTAATACCTCTTCAGATTTCGGGCCTTGCAACGCTAATAGTGCATAGTCATCAGAAACGTCTGTAATCGTCGTATTCGGTTTTTGATGTTTTTTGATCCACTCAATGTCTTTGTTTCGATTTGCTGCATTAGGGATCACGAGGTAACGCTCGTTGTCAAAACAATAGACGAGTAAATCGTCAACCGTTCCACCTTGTTCTGTACACATTAGTGAGTATTGAGCTTTTCCTGGTGTGAGCTTTGATACATCATTTGTCATGACGGTTTGTAACGTCTCTAGTGCGCCCTCTCCTTCAACAAAAGCTTCGCCCATATGAGAGACATCAAAGAGCCCTACATGATTTCGAACGGCATAGTGCTCTTCTTTAATCGATGTATACTGAACGGGCATCTCCCATCCACCAAATGGCACCATTTTTGCGCCTAAGTCTACGTGTGCATCGTATAAAGCTGTACGCAAATTCGTCACGTTTGTCATCGCCTCCACAATTCTTTGATAAAAAAAGACAGAACTCTCCAACAATCGTTGAAAAGCTCTGTCCGTTGACCAGAAAGTTTCTTCCGATGATTCAATCATCGGTGTGTCTTCGTGGGTGGCTCAATACATGAGCACTCTCCAGAGTTGCGTCAAACAGAAGTACTTTTGCCTGAGAGATTCACACTTGTAGTGCTTGCTCCTTCGGCGCCGCTTTGAAACTTGCGAACTCTCCCTCTGTCATCATCCGCCAATGATTCAGTTGTATAGAAAGCTTAGGAAAATTACATACTATGAAGTATGTTGCGACTACGAAATCTTTACTACTCGTACGTACTATATTGCTAGTTTAGCATCATGCTAACCGACTGCCAATGATTTTATCGTAAATGAGGAGAGTACATGTATATCGATATTGACTTTTCTACTGATTGGGAACAAGAATTTCAAAAGCGCCTCGACAGCGACGGTCCATTCGCCTCTTGGGAAATGTTTAATTTAGCGTTCGAAGCAGAAGAACATCGTGCTGTGCCATCGTTTGATGGACTCGTTGCTCCATCATACTTACCGAACTTAACCCCATACGAGCATCAATTAGAAACCGCTCGCCGGGTTGTGGAAGACATGAATGGCAAGGCCATATTAGCAGACGAAGTTGGTCTTGGAAAAACGATTGAAGCCGGACTCGTGCTCAAAGAATATATGATTCGTGGTCTCGTAAAAAAAAGTATTAATCCTAGCACCCGCATCACTAGTAAATCAATGGTCAAGCGAGTTAAACGAGAAATTCCACATTCCTGCCATCCCACAAAAGAAATCGTACGTTTGGGAACAAGCAGACGTTGTTGTCGCATCGATGGAAACCGCCAAAAGACAGCCTCACCGTGACATCGTACTGCAACAACCTTACGACATGATTATTATCGATGAAGCACACAAACTCAAAAACTCAAGCACAAAAAAAACTATGAATTTATCCGTCAACTAAAAAAAACGATTCTGCCTCCTACTCACAGCCACGCCTGTTCAAAATCGCATTGAAGAACTGTTTCATCTCGTCTCAATCTTAAAGCCTGGTCATTTAGCGATGAACAATCATTCAAACGCCAATACAAAGAAGACCAAAAAGACTTGAGTAACGACGACATAAAAACACTCGTTCAACACGTGATGGTCCGCAACCGCAGAGCAGATACGAAAATCGACTGGAAAAAGCGCAACGTAGAAAACTACATGGTCACATTTACGAACGAGGAAATTGACTTGTATGAAGAAGTAAAACGGTTAAAAGATACGAACATGCACGGTTTATCACTTACGACACTTCTACGTGAAACGTGTTCAAGCAAACAAGCGTTAGGCGTCACGCTGTCTAACATGTTAAAAAAAAGGGTTTCTTACCGAGGAACTCGTACAGCCGTTAATTACAAAGATGCAACAAGCGAATCGGAACGCAAAAGCAGAGCACGTACTAAAGCAACTTCACGAAAGCAAAGAAAAAAACGATTATCTTCACCGAGTACCGTGCTACTCAAGCGTATCTGCAGTGGTTTCTTCAACAGAACGGCATTAAGTCCGTTCCTTTTAGAGGAGGCTTTAAACGAAGCAAAAAAAAGATTGGATGCGCCAACTATTCCGTGACTATGCACAAGTAATGATCGCAACGGAAGCTGGTGGTGAAGGGCTTAACTTGCAGTTTTGTCACCATATGATTAACTACGACCTGCCGTGGAATCCGATGCGTGTGGAGCAACGAATTGGCCGAATCCATCGACTAGGACAAGGGCACGAAGTACACATTACAAACTATGCCGTCGGCAATACGATCGAAGAGCGGATTCTAAGACTTCTTTACGAGAAAATCGAAATGTTTGAAGGCGTCATCGGACATCTTGATGACATCTTAGAGCGCTCACAATCCACGAAGCTTGAACACTACGTTCAAGATGCGCTCTCCGAAGACTCCGAAGTGATCGCGCAAGAAAAGCTTCAACAATTGTCAACGTATATGAAAAAAAAGGAGGTGCATAAGGTGAATCAAGCGAAAGTCCATCGTTACATTGAGCGCTACTTAACAACATCAGGTGCACAATTTTTATCACGAAGTCCCGAAGACATTGAAGTACAACTGACGCGTGAACTTGATGAAGAGTTAATGAATCGACCTTTTTATTGGCATTACCTTGATAAAACCGGGGCAACTCCGCAACCGATGCAAATGCGGATGACAACAAACGTCGAGAACTCAAACGGATTTGAAAAAGTGCACTTTGGCTCACCAAGGTTGCATCAGTTTTTCTCTTCTGCTTTAAATAAAGGCCGGTTTACGAGGCTTTACGAGCAGACCGCCCCTCATTCTCGAACAGCACTATACCCGTGGCTCTGTTTAAACGTTCGTATTTCGTACACGTGTCACCGTAGAGAGATGAATTACGCTCATTTGGCGTCCAACTTATTAACGGTGAAACGGTAGATAATTTTATGGACGTTTTGCGTAAGCGTAATGTGCAATCGAGCATCCCAGAAATGGCATTTAAAATGGCTGGACTCATCCAACCGAAAAGTGCCGTCGCTCGCATTAAACAATACGTTCTAAAGGAACTTTCATCAACAAAGCATGCGTGGGCAGACGAAGCTGTACGGCGTATGGAAGATGATTTATTGCTTCTTGATCGTTTCTACCAAGATCAAGAAGCAAGTGATCAAGAAGCTTATCAGTTAGAGCAAGTAGCAATCAAAGAACAATACCAACAGCCATTGAACTCAACTTTATTAATGGCGGGGTGTTTTACCTTCAAAGTTCGTAAAATAAAAAAGGCTGTTCACAACGTCGTTGACATTGTGAACAGCCTTTTTGTTCGTTATGCTTCTGGAGCACCTGTAATTAGCGTCATGATCCCAAAGAATCCGAAAACGAGAATACTCGCTAGTGAAACCGCAACTCCAAGGAAGTTACGACGCTTTAATTCTCTAACTAGCGCAATCGCTGAAAGAATCGCAACCGCTAATGTAATTGAACCATTGCCATAAGTCATTCTCTCCTTACAAAGAAGTTATCGTAAAGTTCAACACGTAAGAGCGCCATTCCTTTTCAAAAACAATGCGACTGTGTACAATAGCATTGAAATAGGAAAAGGAGTGGATTCATTAAATGAAATGGTCTCAAGTGCCTTAGGGCCCCTGCAAACCAATGCTTATGTGCTTTACAATGAAAACCTAGAAGCTATCATCTTCGATCCTGGTGGGGACGGTGAAGCATTTGAAACGGCAATACGAAACGCTTCGTTACAACCGGTTGCCATCTTGCTTACACACGCACACTTTGATCATATCGGTGCGGTCGATCATATTCGAGAAGCGTTTAACATTCCCGTTTATATTCACGAAATTGAAGCAGATTGGCTAACAGACGATGAACTGAACCGTTCAAGTAACTTCCTAAACGGACAAGGGTTCACCGTAAAGGCAGCTGAGAAGCTGATTACAGATGAAGGAAACCTTCAAGTCGGTAACTTCGCGTTTGACGTTTACCATACTCCAGGGCATTCACCAGGGAGTGTCTCTTATTATCATGCATCGTCAGGTACTGTGTTCTCTGGAGACGTGCTTTTCCAAGGAGGAATCGGTAGAACCGATCTTCCAGGCGGAAATCACGAAGAGCTCCTTTTAAGTATTCACGAGAAGTTGCTAGAACTTCCCGAATCAACAGAAGTAGCTCCAGGTCACGGACCAACTACAACAATTCAACAAGAAACGGAACAAAACCCGTTTTTAAACGGTCTATAGAACATTCGAAAAGGCGGCCAAAACCGCCTTTTATGTATGTTCATTTTGTTTAGTGGCCAAATGATGGTTCCATAATGAAAATCGAGTATACGGAAAACACGACCATAAACAGTGTTAAGTAAGCGCCAAAGATGTAAATGTAATTACGCTCTGACAAGTTCATAAAGCCTAATCCAACAAAAGCTGCCGTATTCGCAAAGAAAATAAGTGCCATTTCATACATGTTCCCGACGAAGAACAAGACAGCAAAGATCCCTGTCCAGAACCCCATAACACGGAACATCCGGCCCATTTCGTTGTTCATATTGTTCCCTCCTTGCTGCGAAACTCAAAAGATTGTCCATCTCGATACTCACATTATATATGAATTTTTGTGTCGTTGTAAATTACTTTTCCCTGCGGTTTGCCAAGATAAAACGTGTCGGCTGTTTTTTTCTTGCTTGACGGTACGAAATTTTCATTGCAGTCGGTACCATTCCAAACATCGTAAACAGCTTTACTTTCCTTTTCTTTCGCGTCTTTCTGCGCTCCCAATAACTTGTTTCATGCGAAAAAAAAGTTCTCTAGCCCTTTTAGAAATGATTCAACTAGATATTTCAAATAAGGATTCGGGTTCATCTAGATCAACTCCTTTTCCTTATCATTGACGGTTTTGTGACGATTTATCCATACGTATTTACAGGTTCGATTGCCAAAATATTTTTCCGTAGAAATCGTCGATACGCTTGACTCTTAAAGCACCATGCATTTATTAATCGGTCGTCATACGTTTGTATAAGCACGACTCGCTTTGTAAAGTTGCCACTTTCACTTTTGTAGATCATACAAAGCTTTTGACGTTTAACACACGAGTTCTCGAGAATGGTTTGCAAGGACCTCCACCACCTTCAAAAGAACATTTGTTCTTATTCTATGTAAATAAAAGGATTGTTATACCTAAAAGAACCTTCCAACTCGTGGTTGGAAGGTCCATATTCGTCTTCATTCATTTCATCTTCTTCAACGTCGATCAGCATGATGTAAAACCGATGAACGACTGTCGTGTTAGCAGTCGTTTTTGATGTGAACACGACTTCATCATAATCACTACTCGTCGCTTTTTGTGTATAACTCACGGTTCCAGAATCATAGCGATACGTTCCCGCTCGTCTGTCATCACCGCGTTCAAACTGACGCCACCACTCTTTTTTTGATTTTTCGATGAGCAGTGAAGCTTGCATATAATGCTGGTATGACGTTACCATCTGTTTTTCAGTCAAAAAGAGGAGCGCTTGCGTTGTAACGAGCGCGCTGAATACAAAACACAACACGAGGACCAACGGCATTATAGCTCCCTTTTCACCGATAGCCATTCTCCTTTCTCAATGATCACGTCTGAAAGAGCAAGCGAATGACGCTCATTCTGAAGGGTAATCGTTAGGACGACCCCACGATTGCCTCGTTTCACTTCAAAGCGCTCTAAGGCGTTTAATAAAATCGTGTGACCTTGATTGTTCACTCTCATAATCAGTTGGTTATTTTGCATTTGAATTGTTCGCACCGTTCCTTCAACATCCGTCATTTCTAAACGGTACGGATTTGGGATATCATAAGACACACTGTAAAGGCTTTCTTTTTGTAGTTGTTGGAATAATACGAGTAGCTCTTGGCGTTGCTCACCTCGTTCACTTTGCGGAGGATGGATCGCGTCATAAAGTAGAGGGACGACATACAGAATTGAAAAGAAAATCATCATCGCGATCACCGTTTCAAGCAGTGTAAACCCTTGATTATTTACGGAACTTCGAGACAAATAGATCGCTCCCTTTTACGCCAATGCTCCCAAGAGAAACATTGTGCTTCACCATCGGTAAACGATAGATACATCGTTCCGGTCGCCTTTTCATCACTAATGAGCATTGAGATTGCCTTAAATTCATAAGACACGTCGGCTCTCTCTTCATAAATCGCATGCAAAACTGGTACGATGCTGGCACTTAAAATTGACAGCAACAACAACGCCGAAACAACTTCAATAAGTGTGAACCCTTGACTTTGATTTAACATAATAAAATCTCCCTGAACCGATTAAAAACACAAATCGATAATTGTGACGTTTCCCTTCAAACTGAAATGAGCCTGAAAACCGCAAGTTGCCATTCGTTCTAAACATAATAAGATCTGGCGCCATCGTTAAGCCGCAGCTCTCATGTCTTCAGGGAACGGTTGGGACGTAAGAACTTTATCATCCATTTTCACTTCATATTGCAATGCTTCTGTTTGAACATGAACATGTACGGTTTGGCTATTTGCCATCGCCTGTTGCTGAGCAAAATACAAATCTGTAACGAATTGCTCGATAAACGCATCTGTTGCTCGTTGTTTCATTAACTCCGTTGAAATAGCGACTGAGACGAACGCACAAATACTTACGATCAACAAGACAATCGCCATTTCGATGAGCGTAAAGCCTTCGTTACGAATTAGACGTTTTTCCACGTACAATGCCGTTGACAATTTCTAACTCTGTACCGTCTGAACAAGTTGTTCGCTCGACATACCCTTCTAAATCGTTCAATGTAATGTCTTCAGCCTTCTTCCCCGATTCCACTGAAAAACTACCGACTTGCGATTGAATTAAATCAATAGTCGCTTCACAACTTTTTGAATGAGCCACATCACTATTTTTCACCATATTCGGAACCGCAACGAGCAACAAAATCGAAATAATTAGCAACACGATCATCATTTCAATGAGCGTAAACCCTTTTTGATCATGATAAAACGCCGAATTAGATTCATCATCGCTGTTCCCTCTCATACATGCGTTTAAGCAGCAGTTCTATGTCTAAACATTGCTGTATTTCAAGTCGGTGCATCCGCTGTTCAAGTCGTTCAAGTGCATGTTCTACTTCACTTCGTTTTTGTTCATGAATGAGCATATTGCCCTCCTTTAATAGGCGTCAATGGACGTAATCAATTGAAAGATCGGTAAGAATATAAGACAG